>CANGZT010000013.1 GCA_947458955.1 Flavobacteriia bacterium
AACCATTACCGGAACGCCAACAGCATCGGGACCATTTAATTATACGATTACTTTAACGGGAGGATGTGGAACAACGACATCAATCGGAACAATCACTGTTACTCCAAACAATACATCAACGTTAAGTTCGGCAGTAGGTACTGATGCACAAACGAAATGTATCAATACGGCTTTGACAAATATAACTTATGGAATCACAGGTGCAACAGGTATTGGTACACCAATTAATTTACCAATTGGAGTTACAGCGACTTGGGGAAGTAATACGATTACAATAAGTGGTACACCTACTTCTTCAGGAACATTTAATTATTCTATTCCACTATCAGGTGGGTGTGGAAATTTATCTGCCACCGGTACAATTAATGTTACACCTTCAAATACCGCTAGTATTGCTAGTTCAACACCAACACTTTGTATTAATTCTCCATTAACAAATATTACACATAGCACTACTGGTGCTACTGGTATTGGTTTATCATCAAACTTACCTGCTGGAATTAATGCTGTTTGGGCTAGTAATACAATTACATTAAGTGGAACTCCTACAGAATCTGGAATTTTCGATTATTCGATTCCACTTACAGGTGGTTGTGGAAATACTTTTGCCACTGGAAGAATCATTGTAAATGCAAAACCAACTATTTCACCAATCACAGGCAAAACGGATGTCTGTATGGGTGAAACTTCTACATTATCTTCCTTAACGATTGGTGGTTCGTGGTCGAGTACTTCTCAGGGAGTTGCAACCATCAATAGTTCAGGTGTTGTTACTCCAGTGTCTGGAGGTTCAACCATAATTAATTATTCTGTTACAATAGGTGGATGTACAAATAGTATAAGTACTACTGTTAATGTATACTCTTTACCAATAGTTTCTAATATTTCTGGTAAAGATTCATTGTGTGTTGGTGATAATCTTACATTGACAAATACCACAAATGGTGGGGTTTGGAGCTCGGGAAATACAAGTGTTGCATCTGTATCAAATGGTGTAGTGAATGGTTTGTCTGTAGGAAAAACTAATATTAGTTATACAGTAACGACCAATGGCTGTTCCTCTTCAAAAACCTTAGATATTACTGTGAATTCTTACCCAGTCGTTCCTTCAATTTCAGGAGGAGCAGATGTTTGTGTTGGTTCAACAATTCAACTCACTAATAGTACTCCACTTGGAGTTTGGAGCTCATCAAATACAAGTATTGCAACTATAAATGCGTTTGGTTTGGTTACTGGAAAAGCGGGAGGTTCTACAATTATAAATTATAAAGTTACTAATGCGAATTGCTCCTCAAATGTAAGTGCTTCAATAACTGTTAAGGAAGCTTTAGGTGTTTCAGCAATAATTGGTACCACTTCTATTTGTATAGGTGCAAATTCACAACTAACTAATGGAACTTCTGGTGGAACATGGACAAGCTCAAATCCTACAGTAGCAACTGTAAATGCTAATGGATTTGTAACTTCTGTTTCAGTTGGTTCAACGACAATTAGATACGATGTAATAACCAATGGCGTATGTCCTCAATTCGCCTCCGTAAATTTTACAGTAAATGAAATTCCTACAGTGAACACGATTAGCAATATCGATGTTTGTAATGGAGCTAATGTAAATACCATCAGTTTTACTGGTACTGGTTCTCCAGTTTATCAATGGACAAATACTAATACTAAAATTGGTTTAGCTGCAATAGGTACAGGAAATATAAATTCTTTTACTTCTAAAGGAACAACTATTGGTGGGACTTCTGAAATTGCTGTAATCAATGTTACACCTGTTGCAAATGGTTGTACAGGTTCAACTAAACAATTTTTAATCACTGTTAAGCCGCTAGATAATGCAGGCTTTAATTATGCGTCAAATTCATTTTGCCAACTCGATGCCAACCCATCACCTGTTATCACAGGTTTAACGGGAGGAACTTTTATTTCTTCTTCCACAGATTTAATCATCAATAATTCTACAGGAAATGTTAATTTATTAAATAGTAAATCAGGATATTACCAAATAACTTATCGTACTAACGGAACATGTCCTAACGATTCAATTGTCGATTTTGCTATTTCAGATTTACCGACTTTAAACGCGGTTTCAGATCAACAAACTTGTGAAGGTTCAAAGTTCAATGCGATTAATTTTGCAGGATCACCAGGAACTATTTTTAATTGGACTAACGATAACACAAATATAGGATTAGCTGCCTCTGGAGTTGGTAATATTGTTTCTTTTACTGGAACAGGAACTTCAGTTGGTGGAAATTCGATTGTAGGAAGAATAATAGTCACCCCAACTTCTGGTTCTTGCGTAGGTGTAAGAGATACTTTTTTATTAACGGTAAATCCCAAAGAAAATCCTGCTTTTACGTATCCAAGTAATTCCTTTTGTTCAACACTTGACCCAAATCCAATAGCGAATATAATAGGTAAACAAGGAGGTGTTTTTACTATGTCTCCAGTTGGAGCCATATTTAATGCAAATACTGGTGCGATCACACTAGCGTCCTCTAATGCTGGGACTTATTCACTGACATATACAACCAATGGGACTTGTTCAAATTCACAATCTCTTACCATCACTATTGGTAGTAATCCTTCTGTAAATGCAATTACTTCTCAAACAATTTGTTCAGGAAGTAATTTTAACGCAATTAACTTTTCAGGTACTGCAGGTACTACCTTTAACTGGACATCAAGTAATCCCGCTTTACTAGGTTTACCATCTAATGGATTAGGTAATATAAATGCATTTACTGGTACAGGAGCGACATTAGCAAACCCGCTCGTTACTTCAACCATTATTGTTACTCCTAAAATTGGTTCATGTACTGGAGCTTCTAAATCTTTTAATTTGTCAGTTAGCTACAAAGATGATGTTAAAATTGCTTACTCAGAATCATCCTATTGTACATCAAATTCAAATCCTACTCCAGTTATCACTGGTGCTATTGGAGGAGTATTTACCGCTTCACCAATTGGCTTGATAATAAATTCAACAACAGGTATAATAGATATTCCTGCATCGGCAGAAGGTATTTACAAGGTTACTTATATTACATCTGGAACTTGTGGTGATACAGCGACTACAATTGTAGGTATAAATAATTCTCCTTTGGTTAATAATATACCAGATCAGACAGTATGCTCAGGAATAAATTTTTCAGATGTTAAATTCACTGGAACAATTGGAACTGTTTATGAATGGACAAATTCAAATACATCGATCGGTTTAGCAAATAATGGTATAGGTGATATTTCATCTTTTACGGGAATAAATTCAAGTAATTCAGCAATCAGTTCTACGGTTACAGTAACACCAAGATCAGGCGCTTGTATAGGAGCAATTAAAACGTTTAAGCTAAGTGTTAACCCATCAGAAGACGCAACTTTTACTTACAGCTCTAATTCGGTATGTCAGAATAATACTGATTTAACCCCTGTTATTTCTGGTACAACTGGAGGTACTTTTTCATCAACAGTAGGATTATCAATTAATTCAAATACAGGAAAAATTGATATTTCTACATCTATTCCTGGTTTGTATACAATTATTTATAAAACTGCTGGTAGCTGCTTTAGTATAAAATCATTTGCTTTAAAGATTAATGAGACACCTACTGTTAGTGATTTAACCAACATGGAAAAATGTCAGGAGTCTAATTTTGATCCTATTAGTTTTAATGGTACAGTAGGAGCATCTTTTTCATGGACTAATAGCAATCCTTCTATTGGTTTGGTGTCATCAGGACAAGGTAATATACCTTCATTTAAAGCAAAGGGGACTAGTCTAGGTGGTTCACCTACAAGTGCAGTTATTTCAGTTACTCCAACTATGAATGGTTGTAGTGGCCCTTCTAAATCATTAATTCTTACAACAAATAGCTTAGATAATCCAGCATTTAATTATTCAAGTAATTCTTTTTGTTTCACAGAATCGAATCCGACACCAACAATATCAGGTAGAACTGGTGGAACATTTACAGTTTTACCAACAACTGGACTAGTAATTGATGCTTCAACTGGTACACTTGATTTATCTTCAGCAACCGCAGGAAATTATCTAATCAAGTATACAACTAATGGTTTTTGTAAAAATGATAGTACAATATCTATGTCAATAGGTTCTGCGCCTCTTGCTCAGCCTGTTACATCTCAAATAGTCTGTCAAGGGTCACAATTTAATGCAATAAATTTTCAAGGTGCACCAGGAACGGTTTACGAATGGATTAATTCGAATACAGCAATTGGTTTAGTGAGTAGCGGGGTTGGTAATATAGATGCTTTTTCTGCAAGCGGAACAACCGTAGGAGGTTCGAATGTAAGTTCAACAGTAACTGTAATGCCTAAAATTGGCACATGTATAGGTTTACCAGTTACTTTCACGCTGACAGTAAAACCTTTAGACAATGCTAATTTCACTTATTCCAATACTTCATTTTGTAAAAATCAAACAAATCCAACACCTGTAGTTTCAGGTTTAGTTGGGGGGACTTTTACTTCAACACCAATTGGTATTTCTATGAATTCAATTGGAACGATAAATCTTTCAACCTCAACTTCTGGAAATTATATAGTTACTTACACAACACATGGTGAATGTCCAAATGTATCAACGTTTCCGATTTCGATAGGTTCGAATCCAACTGTAAATTCAATTAATGATCAAACCGTTTGTTTGGGTTCTAATTTCTCTAAAATAAGTTTTACTGGAAATTCAGGTACTGTTTTTAATTGGACAAATACTAATTCTTCAATCGGGTTAGCCGCTTCTGGAACAGGAGATATAAATACATTTAAATCTCAAGCTGTGGGTAATTCTATTGTTGTAGTAACTCCGATTATCGGTACTTGTGCGGGAACATCAAAAACATTTACTCTGAGTGTCAATGCTGTTCAAAATTCTTCAATTCAATACGGACAAACTTCATATTGTACTTCTGATTCAGATCCAACACCAATTCAAACCGGTCCAATAAATGGTGTTTTTTCAGCTAGTCCTTCAGGTTTAGTAATTAACAGCACCACAGGTTTGATTAATCTTGCACTATCTAGTCCTGGAAATTATGTTGTAAATTATAATTTGAATGCTCAATGTTCAACTTCATCGAGTACTACTGTTGCAGTAGGTTCAACGCCAACCGTAAACACTTTGTCTGTAGCCCCTATTTGTAATGGTGCGACTTTCGGCGCAATCAATTTCACAGGAGCAGCAGGAACACAATTCCATTGGACTAATTCAAACGTAAATATAGGTTTACCTGCATCAGGCACGGGAAACATTGCAAGTTTTGTAGGTGTTAATAATACGAAATCAGATATTTCATCTAATATAACAGTAACTCCAGTTGTGGGAACATGTATTGGTTTGGCGAAAACATTTAATTTAACAATTCGTCCTTCAGATGACCCAACTTTTAGCTA
Source organism: Flavobacteriia bacterium (assembly GCA_947458955.1). Lineage (GTDB taxonomy): Bacteria > Bacteroidota > Bacteroidia > Flavobacteriales_D > Crocinitomicaceae > CANHVK01. The sequence continues at coordinate 5,419 of CANGZT010000013.1, forward strand.
TTCATCAACGAATATTTGTTTTAACGATTCTGATTTAAGTCCTTCTATTCAAGGAACCAATGGTGGAACGTTCTCATCAGTACCTATTGGTTTAAGTTTAAATAGTGCTACAGGTAAGATCAATGTATCTAACTCTATGCCTGGAAATTACAATGTAACTTATTTAACAAATGGTAATTGTCCAAAAGCAAAAACTGAAGTTATAGTTATCAACCCACTACCGTATGTAAATAACATATCAGTTTCACCAAAATGTCAAGGTTCTATATTTACTTCTATGACATTTACGGGTTCTCAAAATACTATTTTTAATTGGAAAAACTCTAATACATCGATTGGACTTTCTGCTTCGGGTATTGGTTTAGTTCCATCGTTTACCGCATCAGGCACTGTAAAAAATGGTGCTAGCGAAACGGGAATTATTACTGTTTCACCTGAAATAAATGGTTGTAAAGGTAGTACTATGTCTTTTCCTGTTACTGTACTATCACTAGATGATCCAACTTTTAAATATCCTAAATCGTCAATATGTCAAACTGATTTAAATCCTTTACCGATTATTACAGGTACAACTGGAGGGGGATTTACTTCTTCCCCATCTGGATTATCATTGAATCCAACAACTGGTAGAATTACCATTGGTACATCTTTCGTAGGAACTTATAGTATAACCTACACTACAATTGGCTCATGTCCAAAAGATTCAACAATTACCATTCAGCTTAATGGCTTACCTGAAGTCACATCCATTTCTAACCAAAATAGATGTTTTGGAGATTCTTTTAACCCAGTTACATTCTCGGGCACTGCCAACACGAAGTTTAATTGGGTGAATTCTAATGCTAACATTGGTTTAGCGGCTTCAGGAACTGGAAATATTCCTGCTTTTATTGCTAAAGGAACTGTTTTTGGTGGAAGTTCAGTTACTGGTAATATTACTGTCACACCTGAGATAAATGGTTGTTTTGGTTCTGCTAAATCATTCGATATGACTGTAAATCCTATCGATAATCCTGCATTTCATTATAGTGATAATTCATTTTGTACAACTCAGTCTGATCCGACTCCTATAATTGATGGAACTCAAGGTGGAGTATTTTCATCAACACCAATCGGATTATCATTGAATACATCAACTGGTAAAATAAATTTATTAACGTCAACAGCTGGTATGTATCAAATCAAATATACAACTCCAGGAAATTGTAAAGATGATTCTACAGTTATAATAGGTATCGGTTCTAACCCGTCAGTAGATGATGTAGATGATCAAAGTTTTTGTCAAGGTGATATGTTTGATCCTGTTGTTTTTACTGGAAATGCTGGAACAATTTTTGAGTGGGTCAATTCAAATACAAACATAGGTATACCTTCGTCTGGTATTGGAAATATAAATGGTTTCAACGCATCGGGAACATTTGATGGTGGTAGTGATGCGATAGCAACAATTACGGTAACTCCAAGAGTCGGAACATGTATAGGTTCTTTCGTTAATTATAAATATAAGGTTAGGGCTAATCCTAAAATAATAGCTTTTATCTCTAATACAAGTAAACAAGATACTTCATTCTGTAGAGGAGGAAGTGCTATTCTATCAGCTACAGGGGCTAATAAAAATGAAAATTATGTTTGGACTCCGCATACTTCGTTAGTTGGAAATCTTGGCATTGGTGCAATAGTTACCACAAAAACCGATACTACACAACAGTACATAGTCAGAGGTCAATCTCAATTCGGTTGTTACAATTATGATACTTTATCGATTAATGTATTTAATCCTAAAGTTGATCAAAAACGAGATACTACAGTTTGTGCGGGTTCTTCAATTAATTCGATTCCATTTGTTTCAAACTTAAACGGCACAACATTTGAATGGTCAAATTCTAATGCAAATATTGGTCTTGGTTTTAATGGTACAGGAAATATTAATGGTTTTGTTGCAAAAAATAATACAAATTCATCAAAGCAAACGGCTATTATTTCAGTGACTCCAAAATACTTGATATCCTCAATTAATAAAACATGTATTGGACCTGTTATGAAATTTTCAGTTGTTGTAAATAAGCTGGATGATCCTTCATTTAATGGATATTTAGCTCAATATTGTGCAAATGAAACAACAAATACTGTTCCTACGATAAATGGATTAAAAGGAGGAACATTTACAGCATTTCCTACTGGTTTAGCTCTAAATTCAAATTCGGGAGAAATATTTCCAATATCCTCTAAAACTGGAAGTTATAGTGTAAAATATACTACTAATGGGGTATGTCCTAAGTCTGACTCTACCTATCTTTTTATTAATCCATTAATAAGTGCAACAATATCTGGTGCAGATACTGTATGTGTTAATGCGGTTTCTCCTCAAATTAAATTTAAAGGAATAAATGGTGTAGCACCTTATGTTTTTAGATACAAGGTAAATAGTGGAGCAATTCAAATGATTTCATCTGATCCTGGAAAAGATGAGGTTTCAATTTCTGTACCAACAAATAAATCAGGGTTATTTACATATGAATTAGTTAGCGTTGAAGAATCCAGTTCTTCTCAATGTAAAAATTCAAATGTTTTTGGCATACAAAATGTAATTGTTAATGATTTACCAACCGCTCAGATTACAACTACAGCCACTGCAGTCTGTACAGGTGGGACTAGTCCAGAAATTAGAATAACAGGTATAAATGGGGTGTCTCCGTTTACGTTTACTTATTTTATATCCAAAGACGGTAATCCTTTTGGATCTTCACAAAGTGTTAGTACTACTCAAGGTCAACATTTAGCAAAAATACCAGTAAACACCTCGTCTTCTGGTGTTTATAATTACACAGTTAACATTGTCAAGAATGGAGATGATTTGTCTTGTTCTAATAATATCAATATTTCACAAACGGTAACAATAAAACCTTTACCAACAGGGAACGTAATTTCTAAACCATCAGGGGTTTGTATGAATGGAGATGCATCGATTGAATTTACCGCTGCTAATGGAAATCCTCCGTTTACTTTTGTTTATAGTGTAAATAACTCTGGAAATCAGACTATTAAAACTTCTAATGCATCTTACAGCGTGTCTTTGAAAGCAATTACAAGTACTTCTGGTATATTTAATTATAAAATAGTTAGTATTTCTGATGGTGATAATATTAGCTGTCAAAATAACAATGTAAATTCAAACATTGATTTAAATGTAACACCTGGTACAAAAGTCAATAAAGTACAAGATATTAATGTTTGTGTTAATGAAAAGTCTGATACAATTGAATTTACAGGTGGAGTAACTGGTACAAAATATGATTGGTATTCAAATAATACAACCGTAGGCGTAGGTGGGGCAGGGATTGGCAATATTTTGCCATTTGTTGCTAAGAATTCATCTGGTTCTACTACAAATATTTCAAGAATAACTGTTATTCCTTCAGTTGGTCAGTGTACTGGAGATACCATGAAATTTGATATTGTTGTAAGACCAAAACCAAAAGCTAAAATCAATGCTCCAAATACAGTTTGTCCAGGAGATTCAATTTTACTTGAAGGTTTAGGAGCAGAATTGAAGTATGTATGGACACCAAATGTCTCTTGTATTACTTGTAATCCTGTTGTTGCAAAACCTACACAAAATACGACTTATAAAGCATTTGTTACAGATAAATATAATTGCTTTGATTCAACTGAATTTGATGTTGTAGTTTATAGAAAACCAGATGTTAATATTGATGAGCCTGTTGTTTGTGGTGACCCACAATTAGTAGTACTTAAAGGTAAGGACAATAATGTATATACTTTTAGTGATGGAGTTTTAAATGGTGTGCCATTTATGCCTAAAAAAGGAGTAAATCCTTATATTGTAAGTGTCAAAGATAATTTGGGTTGTAAAAATACAGATACGGTCAATGTGTACGTGATTGATAAACCAGTATCAAAATTCACAGCAACACCTGAGTCTGGTTTAGCATCAGATTTGAAGCCTTTAAATGTATTATTAACTAATAAGAGTACTGCTTCTAATGATTTTGAATGGTATTTTAGAAATGGTGATCCATCTCCTTTATTGAAAAATACGCTTGAACCGGTAACAGCTCTTTACAAAAAACCTGGAATATATGTGTTAACATTGATTTCTAAAAATGGAAAATGTATTGATTCAAGTTCAATTTCTATAAAAATTGATAAGTTAGATACTCCTCGTGTTGAAATTGCTCCTAACGTATTTACACCTGATAATGATGGTACAAATGACGCTTTCTTTTTAACTATTAAAAATGCAAAAGACATACATGTCTTAATTTTTAATAGATGGGGCAATCCAATTTATGAGATGACAGAAACATCTCAATCTTGGGATGGGACAATAAATGGCAAAGATGCTGACGAAGGTGTTTATTTCTACCAATACGAAATTGAAGGTTCAAGTGGAGAAAAAATAAAGGGACAGGGTTATGTTCAGTTAATAAGGAATTAATTAAAATAAAATAGTACACGATGGGAAGAGCGTTTGAATACCGAAGAGCAGCTAAGGAAAAACGTTGGGATAAAATGTCTAAGTTGTTTCCGAAATTAGGTAAAGCTATTACAATGGCAGCAAAAGAAGGTGGTGATGATCCATCTATGAATGCTAAATTGAGAACAGCAATTCAGAATGCAAAGGCACAAAATATGCCTAAAGATAACATTGAAGCAGCAGTTAAAAGAGCAACGCAAAAAGATTTAGCGAGTTTTAGTGAAATTATTTATGAAGGAAAAGGCCCTCACGGAGTATTGGTATATGTAGAATGTGCAACAGATAATCCTACGAGAACTGTAGCTAATGTAAAATCTTATTTTAATAAGGTAGGTGGCTCTATTGTACCAAATGGTCAATTAGAATTTATGTTTGGACGAAAGTCGGTTTTTGAATTAGCTAGAAAAGAAGGGGTTGACCCTGAAGAAGTTGAATTAGAATTAATCGATGCGGGTTGTGAATCAATTGAAGTAGAAGATGATAAGATGTTTGTGTACGGTGACTTCACAGCTTTTGGTACCCTATCGAAAGCAATCGATGATCTACAGCTTGAAGTATTAAAAGCAAATTTACAACGTATTCCAACATCACCAATTGATTTAACTGAAGAACAGATGGTGGATGTTGAAAAACTTTTAGATAAGATTGAAGAAGATGATGATGTTCAACAAGTCTTTACAAATATTGCGTAATTAATCAATTTATTTTGGAGGATAGGTTTTCTATCCTCTTTTTAATTTTATGGGTGAATTAGTTTTAGTTCCAACACCGATTGGTAATTTAGAAGATATTACATTAAGAGCGATCAATACGTTAAAAAATGCCGATCTTATTTTAGCTGAAGATACAAGAGTTACTAAAAAGCTTTTGAATCATTTACAAATTCAAAAAAATGTTCAGTCTTTTCATATTCATAATGAACATAAAGTATTAAATAATGTAATTTCTCAGATTGCTTCGAATACATTAACTGTATTGGTCTCTGATGCTGGTACTCCAGCTATTTCAGATCCTGGGTTTTTATTGGTTCGTGCGTGTATTGAACAGGGTATTGATGTCTCTTGTTTACCTGGTCCTACTGCCTTTGTACCAGCATTAGTAGCAAGCGGTTTTCCAACAGATAGATTTGCTTTTGAAGGGTTTTTACCACATAAAAAAGGAAGACAAACTAAATTTAAACAAATTGCCGAGGAAGATAGAACGGTCATTCTATACGAATCACCACATCGATTGGTCAAGGCTTTAGAACAGATTGTTGAGTTTATGGGCGAAGATAGGCGTGTGTGTGTAGTCAGAGAAATTTCTAAAATATATGAAGAGTTCAAACGCGGAACAGCTCTTGAGGTGAAGTCTTACTACGAAATCAACCCACCTAAAGGTGAAATTGTAATTATTATTGAAGGAAAAAATTAATCTATTTGAACCTAGAAATATTAATTTCTCTATCTATAGGTTGGTTTTCATATATATAATTAAGTAATTCTTTCGATAAAAGAGGAGCCATAGAATAACCTTTTGTTCCTAATCCGTTAAATATAAAAATGTTTTTAAATTCAGGATGTTCTCCAAGCAATGGTCTTCTATCTTTAACAGTAGGCCTAATACCAGCATCTTGGTGGATTACTTCATAGTCATCGTGGATTAATTGTTCAATATTTTCCTTAAGAGTATTCAATCCTTCAATTGTAGTAGAAAGATCAGTTGTATTCCACTCGTATGTAGCCCCTACTTTAAACTCATTATTCCCTAATGGAAGTAAAAAACATTTTCTATTTAGAATTTCGCTGTCTTTTAATGTGTTAGATTTAATAATAATTGTTTGACCTTTTGTTGCTTGAAGTGGTAAATAATTAAACCATGGATTATAAATTCCTTTATAACCCTCACAAAAAATGATTTTATCAAAGTTTTCCCCTCTGAAAGTCTTTTTTGATAGGTCAAATTCATTGTATTTGTATTCAATTTTTTGATAACTGTCAATAGATTCGAAATAGGCATATGAATTTTCTAAAAATACTTTTGTATCTATATAACCAGTCTCTTTAACTATGCCTGTTCCAAAATTATTAATCAATACTTCTGAGGTTTTATCTTCATTTGTTAATTTACTGAGATAGATCTTATATTCTTCTAAGTTTTGTTTTGATTCCCAAAGTTCCGTTTCTTGTTGATGTGCGAAACCGCGTCGCATGGGTAAGTAATGAAAAAATTCTGAGTCAGTATACTTTCCCGTTTTTTTGTAAAATTGGATTGCATAGGGTAGAAAATCATCAATGCGCCAACTCTTTAGCATTCTTCTAAAGACGATTGGATTAACTAGACCAGCTGCTTTTAATGAACTATGGTTTACACCGCTATCTATTAGAATAAATGGAATTTTATTTTCAGCTAATTGATACCCTAAACATATTCCTGCTAAACCTCCTCCTGCGATTAAAACTTTATGACCCATTTGTTTGCATATTTAGATTGCTAAAGCTAGCGAAATTACACTTATTTTTATTGACGGATTAATAGAAAGAATTTCTTTTCCAATTGATTCTATCGTTGAACCAGTTGTGATGACGTCATCAACGATTGCAATATGTTTCCAATTTTTGGCATTTATTTCCTTGGATACTTCGTATGTATTTTGTGCATTTTCCCAACGAAGAAATTTATTCAGTTTCGTTTGACTTCGGCTATTCTTTTTTCTTAAAACCAAATTTTTATTCGTTTCAATGTTTAGGATTGCAGAAATACCTTTACAAAGTAGCTCACTTTGATTATATCCACGATCAAATTTTTTTTGTACGTGAAGTGGTACTGGAATAAGAGCGTCAATTTGAATGTTGATTTCTGATTTTTTTATAGCTTTACCTATCTTTCTACCTAATTCAATAGCAAAATCCTTTCTATTCTGGTACTTTATAGCGTGTAAAATTTTTTGAGTAGAGTTTGCTTTTTCAAAATACAAAAGACTAAACCCTATTTCTATTGGGACTCTGCCCCAAAATAATTTTTTTGTTTTTTGATCAATAGTTGTATTCTCCATTTTGGAGAATGCTAATTCTTGTTCACATAAATGACAAATGAAAGTTTGTTTATTTGGGGTTTCATTTTCACAAATGATACATTCATCTGGAAAAAAAAGGTGCTCAAAATAATTAATAAATTTGGTATAGACCTGATTCAATTGTAATAGCGGTTGATTGAACAATTCAATGTTAAAATGTATTAAAAAAAGTGTATTGACACCGAATCAATATTGAGGTAAATTTACTTAAAAATCTTTTCTTTTTTTTTGGTGATTTTTTCTTTTTTTTTGAAAAAAATTATTGACAAGAGTTGATTTTTTATTGTTAATATCATTTTGTTTATGAATAAATTCCGTTTGGCTCAATAAATTCAAGGGTTTCCAAAATCCATGTTAATAAACTTGAGATTGATGTGAATTTCTTTTGTTGCACAAACTGATTTAAATAGCAATTTTTGTAGTCCGATATTTGTTTGATAAGTATTGGTATTACGTTTTGATTATCAATTAATTCAGAATTTAAATATATAAAAACACTGGTTATGAGTTACGAACCGATTTTAGAGCCTAACGACGGAAGATTTGTGTTGTTTCCTATTCAACACAATGATATTTGGTCTTTTTACAAAAAAGCTGAAGCAAGTTTTTGGACAGCTGAAGAAATTGACTTGTCAGCGGACATTATCGATTGGGAAAATAAGTTGAATGAAAATGAAAAACATTTTGTTAAACATATTTTAGCATTTTTCGCTGCTTCTGATGGTATTGTTAATGAAAATTTAGCTGAAAATTTCTTATCTGAAGTACAATATACTGAAGCTAAATTTTTCTACGGTTTCCAGGTTGCTATTGAAAACATACATTCTGAGACTTACTCTCTTCTAATTGATACCTATATCAAGGATTCTGCTGAGAAAAATTACCTTTTCAATGCGATCAATACAATGTCGTGTGTAAGACGTAAGGCAGATTGGGCGTTAAAGTGGATTGAAAAAGGCTCATTCGCGCAACGTTTAGTTGCTTTTGCAGCAGTAGAGGGTATTTTCTTTTCAGGTTCGTTTTGTTCAATCTTTTGGTTGAAGAAGAGAGGTTTAATGCCAGGTTTAGGTTTTTCAAACGAACTGATTTCTCGAGATGAAGGTTTACATTGTGATTTTGCTTGTTTGCTATATAATAACCATTTAGTGAACAAACTAACTAGAGATGAAATCAAAGAAATTATTCTAGATGCTGTTGAAATAGAGAAAGAATTCATTCTTGAAGCGTTACCGGTTAAATTAATTGGAATGAATAGTGACTTAATGTCTCAGTATATTGAATTCGTTGCTGATAGATTATTGTTAGAATTAGGCAATGATAAAGTATTTAATGTAACGAATCCATTTGATTTCATGGATATGCTTTCAATTCAAGGGAAATCTAACTTCTTTGAGAAACGAGTGTCAGAATATCAAAAAGCGGGTGTATTAACATCAGGACAAGAAAGTCATGGTTTTACACTTGATGCGGAATTCTAATAAAAAACTAGTATAAATTAAAAAAAACAAAGATTAAAAAGGAATTATGTACGTAATTAAAAGAGATGGTCGTAAAGAGTCTGTAAAGTTTGATAAAATTACAGCACGTATTATTAAAATGTGCTATGGGTTAGATCCATTAGTGAGTCCAGAGGCTGTTGCAATGAAAGTAATTGAAGGCATTTATGATGGGGTTACAACTTCTGAATTAGATAATTTAGCTGCTGAAGTTGCTGCAGCAAAAACAATTGACCATCCTGATTATGCGTTGTTAGCATCCAGAATAGCTGTTTCGAATTTACACAAAGAGACTAAAAAGTCTTTCTCTGATGTAATGGAAGATTTATATAATTATATAGATCCAAAGACAAATCAAAGAGCTTCATTACTAGCAGATGATGTATATGAGGTAATTATGAATAACAAAGAATTTTTAGATTCAAGCATCATTTACGATAGAGATTTCAAATATGATTATTTCGGGTTTAAAACTTTATCTAGATCATATTTATTGAAAGTAGATGGAAAGATAGCTGAAAGACCTCAACAAATGTTAATGAGGGTTTCAGTTGGAATTCACAAAAACGATATTCAATCTGCTGTAAAGACCTATAATTTAATGTCAGAGGGTTGGTTCACTCATGCAACACCTACGTTGTTTAATGCTGGAACGCCTAAGCCTCAAATGTCTTCTTGTTTCTTATTAACGATGAAAGAAGATAGTATTCATGGTATTTATGACACTTTAAAGTCTTGTGCTCAGATTTCTCAATCAGCAGGTGGTATTGGTCTTGCTATTCATGATATTAGAGCTACAGGTTCGTACATTAAAGGAACAAATGGTACTTCTAACGGTATTGTTCCAATGTTACGTGTATTTAATGATACAGCAAGATATGTAGATCAAGGAGGTGGAAAGAGAAAAGGTTCTTTTGCAATGTATATTGAGCCATGGCATGCAGATGTTTTTGATTTCTTAGATTTAAGAAAGAACCATGGTAAAGAAGAGGCTAGAGCAAGAGATTTATTTTATGCTCTATGGATTCCAGATTTATTCATGAAACGTGTTGAAAGTAATGGAAATTGGACTTTAATGTGTCCAAATGAGTGTCCAGGTCTTTCTGAGACGCATAGTGAAGCATTCGAAGCTTTATACACCAAGTATGAAGCTGAAGGCAAAGGAAGAAAAACAATTAAAGCGCAAGATTTATGGTTTAAGATTTTAGAATCTCAAATTGAGACAGGAACACCATATATGTTGTATAAAGACGCTGCAAATGCTAAGTCTAATCAGCAAAATCTAGGTACAATTAAGTCTTCTAACTTGTGTACTGAAATTATTGAATACACAGCGCCTGATGAGGTTGCAGTTTGTAACTTAGCTTCTATTGCTCTTCCTAAATTTGTTACTGAAGATGGACAATTTGATCACCAAAAATTGTTTGATGTAACTTACCAAGCAACAGTAAACTTGAATAGAATTATCGATGAAAACTACTACCCAGTAGAAGAAGCGAAAAATTCAAACATGAGACATAGACCAATTGGTTTAGGTGTACAAGGTTTAGCAGATGCTTTTATATTAATGCGCTACCCGTTTGAATCTCCGGAAGCACAAACTTTGAATAAGGAAATTTTTGAAACAATCTATTATGCGTCAATGACTGCATCAAAAGATTTAGCAAAAGTTGAAGGACCTTATGAAACGTTTGCTGGTTCACCATTGTCAAAAGGAGTTTTCCAATTTGATATGTGGGGAGTAAAACCTTCGAATAGATGGGAATGGGATTTGTTGAAAGAAGAAGTAATCAAACATGGTGCTAGAAACTCATTGTTATTAGCTCCAATGCCAACCGCTTCAACTGCTCAAATCTTAGGTAATAACGAATGTTTTGAGCCATATACCTCTAATATTTATACCCGTAGAGTATTGTCTGGAGAATTCATTATTGTAAATAAGCATTTATTAAAAGATTTAGTGAAAGAAGGTCTTTGGAATAAAGAAATGAGATCGAAATTGATGGCTTCTAACGGATCTGTTCAAAATATCCCTGAAATTCCAGCGCATTTAAAAGAACTTTATAAAACTGCTTGGGAGATTTCTCAAAAAGCTATTTTAGATTTAGCTGCTGATAGAGGTGCATTTATTTGTCAGTCTCAATCGTTGAATATCTTCATGGAAAATGCAAACTTTGGTAAATTAACTTCAATGCATTTTTATGGATGGAAAAAAGGATTAAAAACTGGTATGTATTACTTGAGAACGAAAGCAGCTACAGATGCGATTAAGTTCACATTAGATAAATCATTTATTCAAGAGCCTGAAGTGAAAGCAACAGTGAATGCTACAAATAATTCAGCTGAAGCGATTGCATGTTCATTAGACGATCCAGATTCTTGTGAAATGTGTGCAGGTTAAGATTTAAATAATCATAAAAAAACCGACTTAATTTTGAGTCGGTTTTTTTTATGATTGATTTTTATGATTTTAGAATTCGTTCTTCTTTTAAAATGACTTTATTCTTGTTTGCTAATTGACCACAAGCTGCATCTATGTCTTTTCCTCTACTTCTTCTAACATTTACTATTAAGTTTCTAGATTCTAGAAAAGAAGCAAATTTAGCAACTCTTTCATCATCTGCTTTTTGAAACATTTCATCATCGATAGAATTATATTCAATGATATTTATTTTACAAGGTACGCATTTACAAAATTCTGCTAATTCCTTGGCATCCATCAAAGAGTCATTAAAATCTTTAAAAATAATATATTCAAAAGTGGGTCTGGTGCCTGTTTTTTCATAAAAATAGATTAATGCATCTTGAAGTATTGCTAGGTTATTAGTATCGTTAATTTCCATGATTTTACTTCTTTTCTCATCATTAGCAGCATGAAGAGATAGTGCAAGGTTAAATCGTACCTCATCATCACCTAATTTTTTTATCATTTTAGCAATTCCAGCTGTAGAAACAGTGATTCTTCTAGGGGACATATTTAAACCATCTTCTGAGGTTAATATTTCTACTGAACGGACAACGTTTTTATAGTTTAATAAAGGCTCACCCATACCCATGTAAACAATGTTAGATAGCGATTGATTGTACTTATTTTCAGCCAAGTTTTTTAAATAAACAACTTGATCTACAATTTCACCTGGGGTTAAATTTCTCAATAATTTGAGTTTTCCTGTTGCACAAAACTTACATGATAAACTACAACCAACTTGAGATGAAATACAAGCTGTTGTTCTACTAGTAGTTGGGATTAATACACCTTCAACTACTTTTGAAGGTTCTATTTCAAAAGCACATTTGATAGTTTTATCTTTACTTATCTGTTGGTCATCTAGTTTGATCTTATCAATAAAAAAATGGTTATTTAATTTCTCACGTAAAGGCAAACTTAAATTGGACATTTCTTCAAAGGAAGAAGCATTTTTTTTCCAAAGCCACTCATAAACTTGTTTGGCTCTAAAACTTTTTTCATCTAAGTTTTTAAATAATTGTTGAAGTTCGGTTAAAGTAAAGTTTCGAATATTTTCTTTTTTGGGAGTCATGTTACATTTTTTTATAATAGTTGTAGATGCTATTTAGCATCGCTTTTGCATTTCTTTCTTCTTGTTTCAGATCTTTTTTTGTAAAAGTTTGCTGAATATATAATTTTTCTTGAAGTTGATAGGTAAAATTACCTTTTGGTGTAGCCCAACCGAAACCTTTATTAATCGTATGAATAGCAAATTGCGGACACTTATAACTTAATAGGTTTTTACTCCAAGTATAATCTTTAGATTTAATGTCTAGTTGACTTAGTAAAGTGACTGGAAAATCTGCTTGCGCTCCTAGGATTGAATTTCGTTTTCCTTGAAATTGATTTTTAATGACAGGTCCCCAAAACAACAAAGGAATTTTAAAAAAAGGAGATTCATGTGGAGTTTGTGCAGAGGGTGTTGTATGGCCGTGATCTGAAATAAAAACGAATAAGGTATTCGAAAACCAAGATTTCTTTTTTGCTTTTTTAATGAAATTACCTAAACACCAATCTGCATAAATGATTGAATTCATATAATCACTCTCAATATCTTTGAACTTCTTTGGAGTTTTTGGAGGGTGATCATATGGAGCGTGAGAACTACCAGTGAATACACATTGAAAAAATGGTTTTTTTCTGTTTTTGATCTCATCGAGAAGAAAATCATATACATCTTCATCATAATAATTTAATTTACCTCGTTTTTTAGATGGAAGGTTGTTTTCATCTATGATATTTTGAAAATTATGATCCATTAAAAAGCCACCAATATTTCCATATTTTAAATCACCTCCAAAAAGGTAACCAGATTCGTATCCTACTTTTTGTAAATCTTGATTGATTGTTCTGAGATTTCTACTTTTTTCGGGTTGCATAGTGATTGAAACTTCAGGTAGAGCAGGAAAACCACTAAAAATAGTCGCATTCCCAATTTCAGAGGTGCCACTTGCAGCATATATATTATCAAATAAATATCCTTCTTTTGCTAAATTATTGAAATTTGGCGTTGCTCCTTTAGTTTGTCCTAAACAGTCAATTGCCTCAGAGCTCCAGCCTTCGAAAATTACTAAAACAATATTCGGTCTCTTATTATTTAATAGTTGAATTGAAGTATTATCTGTATAATTATATAATTTCTTTGTTATTCGATTAGCACTTGCAGCATCCATTTTAGGAATAAAATCATCTAAATTAGTTTTGTTATATATTAAATAGCTTTTAGCAAAGTTATAGGGTGTGTTTACTGCTAAATCATTCAAAACAGGCTTGTTACTATATATTGCGCTGTTAATATTCAATGGAATCTGTTGAATACCACCTCTCAATAGTAAAAAACTTGAAATTCCCAACACAACGAAACCGAACAAAGAAGTGATTATTCTAATGAAATGATTTTTTTTCTCATAAGGGTTAGAGAAAATAAGATTCATTTTTTTCAAAATGAAGTAGGAAAAAATAAACTCTATATTACCGATTATAAAAAATAAAATAGTTGATGTCCACGATGCTGTTCTAAAAACTTCGTCTGGGTTTGAAAGGTGCTTAAAAACTCGTGATGTTAATTTATGATTCCATTCTTCATAGGTTTGGATTTCGCCACTATTGATTAGAATTACAAAAGTTAATTCGATGTAGAGAATGATATAAAAAAGTATTTTTAAAAATTTGTTATTGTAATTAATTAAGAAACATAGAATTAAAATAGGTAGAATAGATAACGCTCCTGCCATAGCTAAGTCTAACCTGATGGAGTGTAAAAACGCTATAAACCATTCAGAAAAATGAACAGTTTTTAATTTTTGAAGGTGAAATATGGAGAAGATAATTCTATGTAAATCAAAAAGTAAAATCCAAAAAAATAAAAATAGAAGATACTTGTAAATGATTTTTTTAAGCATGAAAAGAAAGTTATAATACAAAATTAAACAATTACGCTGGATACTAACTTTCTTTTTTATTTATCTATCTTTGCAAAAAATCAAATTTATGAATCTTCTCGACGGTAAAGCAACATCTTTGCAAATTAAAAAGGAACTTGCGTTGGCTGTAAAACAAAGAAAAATGGAAGGGAAAAAGATTCCTCATTTAGCTGCTGTTTTAGTCGGGAATGATGGTGGATCATTGACGTATGTAAATGCTAAAGTAAAAGCATGCGAAGAATGTGGTTTTGAGAGTACGCTTATAAGATACGACGAGTCTGTTTCTGAGGATTTATTGTTAAAAAAAGTCGAAGCTTTAAATAATGACCCAAGTATCGATGGTTTTATAGTTCAATTACCTTTACCCTCACATATTGATGAAATGAAGGTAACTCAGGCGATAGATCCTAATAAGGATGTAGACGGATTTCATCCTGAAAACATAGGTAAAATGGTTTTGAATCTACCTGGTTTTTTGTCTGCTACTCCTGCAGGTATTTTAGAGCTATTGAAAAGAAATAAGATTCAAACAGCAGGGAAAAACTGCGTGATTATAGGAAGATCAAATATCGTAGGCACACCTCTGAGTATTATGTTGACAAGAAATACAGATCCTGGAAATTGTACTGTTACGCTAACTCATAGTATGACACAAAATTTAAAAGAAGTTTGTTTGACAGCAGATATTCTAGTTGCTGCAATCGGTCAACCTAATTTTGTTACAAAGGATATGGTTAAACCAGGCGCAGTTGTGATTGATGTAGGTACAACTCGCGTTGAAGATGATACTAAGAAGGCTGGTTGGAGATTAGTCGGAGATGTGAAATTTGATGAAGTAGCAGAAGTTACTTCTTATATTTCACCTGTACCTGGTGGGGTTGGACCGATGACAATTGCTTCATTGATGATTAATACATTGAAAGCAATGGAATTAAATAATAAGTAATCTTAGATAAATATTTTATCTATTATTTTTTGAGAAGCACCCTTTGATGTTTCTATAATAAAATCGCATTTCTTTTTAACTTCTTTTTCAGTTTTTTTGAAATAAGTATAAGCGTTTAAAAAATCAGTTTTGTTTGTAACTTCTAATGCAACCTTTTCTTGAATGAAAAATGCTGCTTCTGGAAATTTTGAGTGCTTGGGTCCAAATACAGTTGGAATTCCAAATACAATAGGTTCTAACGTATTATGTAAACTCCCTGAAAATCCTCCACCAATAAAAGCAAACATTACATATTGATAGGCATTTGCAAGTTTTCCTATTGAATCAATTAATAATATTTGTTCATTGTTGTAGTTTGAATAATTAGAATATCTAATTATATTTTTATTGAATAATGTTTCAATCTGATTGAGGTGTTTTTCACTGATATCATGAGGTGCTATGATTACTTTTTCTTCTATCAAACCTGAATCTAGTACTTGTTTAAAAATGCTTTCTTCCATATTCCAACTGCTCCCTAGAATTAATCCCTTTTTGTTTTGTAGAAAGTTTGAAATCGTGATATCCTCAACTAAGTTTATTTTATTATCGATTACTTTATCATAACGTGTATCACCAGTGATAATTACGTTGTTAATTTTTATTGTTGAAAGTAAGGATTTTGTTTCCTCATTTTGAACAAAAAACAAGTCAAAACATTGCAACCCTTTTCGAAAGATAACCCCACTTTTTTTAAAAAAATGTTGATTCGGTCTTAAAATACAACTTATTGAAAATAATGGTATATTATTCTCTTTAGCAACGAAAATATAGTTTAACCAAAACTCATATTTGATAAAGAATATTTTTTTTGGTTGAATTGAATGGATGAATTTTTTAGCATTTTTATTAGTGTCAATTGGTAAATAGTAAACATAATCAGCACAGTGGTTTCTTTTGTGATAATGGTCCATTCCTGATGGACTAAAGAAGGTCACCAAAATTTTAATAGAAGGATCTTTTTCTTTTAATAAAAACATTAAAGGTAGCCCTTGGTCAAATTCTCCTAATGATGCACAATGAAACCAATAGAGATTTTTTTCTTTTAAATTACTTAATTCTTGCCAAATGTATTTTCTACCTAAAACAAAACGTTTTGCTTTTTTATTAAATAAAGAAGCGAACAAAATAATGAACCAATAAAATCGAATGGTTAGGTTATAAATAAACATAATCAGTAATAATAGTATTCTTTTGGTTTATCATTAAAAAATGGAATATTCCAGCCGATTTTTATTCCGTATGAATTGTCATTTCTTAATTTGGTTGATATAGAAGTGTTTGGTTGGTCATAAAAAATAGTTCTCATATTTCGTGTAAAGCCTTGTTGTAGGAATAAACCGATATAAAAATTATATAAGTTTTTTTCAGAAACATATTGGTATCCTATAAATTCGGAAAGTAAAATACCCTGTGTTAGTCTATCATAACCCATTCTGTAATCACCTTCAATTTGAGGAACATTTATACTATTTGTTTCAATTCTGTATTTATAAGATAAAAAACCAATTCCACCCTTAATTAATAAACCATTATTTGCGCTTTTAAAAGAGATTAATTTCCCCGTCAAATAGGAAAAAGTAAAACCTCGTGTAAAAATGGGAACAGTTGCAATATTGCCTTGATCATCAGTAATATTACCATAACTATCTTTCAGATTGTCTAATAAATTAGGTTCCTTGAATTGATTTCCAAAAATAAAATGACCATCTGTCAAAAACATCCAGTTGTTTTTATTTTTGTAACCAATTTCTCCTCCAATTGTATTGAACATACCAAATCTAGTTGACCAATTTGCAGTTGGATTATTTAGTGAATAGTTAAATGATAAAACAGGATGTCCATATGTTTTAGGTTCAGAATTGGTTAATGAAGTATTTTGACTAAAGTTATATTTAGAAATTAAAAACAAAAGGACACACAGAGTAAAAATCTTCATTAAAAAGAGAAATTTAAGTTCAAAATAAATCAAAGATAGAATAATATTTATTAAGGATTGTTTTAAAAAATCAAGTTTTCAATCTATTCAAAATAACTATATTTGTCGTTTATTTAAACGTGAAACAAACGTTTGTTAATTTTAAGTAATGAAGAAAATTCAAATGGTTGATTTGCAATCTCAGTATCAGAAAATTAAATCTGATGTTGACTCAGCGATAATCAACGTAATTGAACAAGCGAATTTTATCAATGGACCTGAGGTTTCAGAGTTCAAATCTGATTTAGAGAGATATTTAAATGTATCACACGTAATACCTTGTGCTAATGGTACTGATGCACTCCAAATAGCATTAATGGCTTTAGGTTTAAAGCCTGGGGATGAGGTGATTACTCCTTCTTTTACATACATAGCAACCACAGAAGTTATTGCTTTGTTGGGTCTTACTCCTATTTTTGTAGATGTGCTTTCTGATACATTTTGTATTGATCCTTCTAAAATTGAGGAAGCTATAACTGATAAAACTAAGGTAATAGTCCCTGTTCACTTGTACGGTCAATGTGCAGATATGGATGCTATTTTAGAAATAGCCAAAAAACATAATTTGAAAGTAGTAGAAGATACTGCTCAAGCAATAGGTGCAGATTATACCCATAAAAACGGTAAAGTATCTAAAGCCGGTACTATGGGGGATATCGGATGTACTTCTTTTTTTCCATCTAAAAATTTAGGCTGTTATGGCGATGGTGGTGCGATGTATACAAATGATGTTCACTTAGCTGCCAGTCTTAAGAAAATTGCAAATCATGGACAGGTAATAAAATACCATCATGAAGTTGTAGGTTGTAATTCACGTTTAGATACCATTCAAGCTGCTATTTTAAAAATCAAACTTCCTTTTTTAGATAGTTATTGTGCTGCTAGACAAAAAGTCGCAGCTTATTACAATCAAGCTTTTTCTGAAGTAAAGCAAATTACTACTCCTTATAAAGCTCCAAATACTACACATGTATATCACCAATATACAATTAAGCTATCAGGTGTTGATCGAAAAGAATTGATCGAATATCTTAATTCGCATGGTATTCCATCGATGATTTATTATCCTTTACCTGCGCATAAACAGGGGATGTTTAAATCTTTCGGAAAAGAAAACCAAGATTTACCGATTACAAATCATTTAACAGAATGTGTCTTATCCTTACCAATTCATACAGAAATGGAACAAGAACAATTAGAATACATTACTAAACATGTTATACATTTTATAAAATCTTTTGCATGAAAAAAATTGCTGTTATTGGAACAGGTTATGTAGGCTTAGTAACAGGTACTTGTTTTGCCGAGACTGGAAATCAAGTTATCTGTGTAGACATTAATGAGGCTAAAGTTGAAAAAATGAGACAGGGAGTAATTCCTATTTATGAACCTCATTTAGATGTTTTATTTGAAAGAAATATCAAAGCAGGTCGGCTAACTTTTACAACTGATATTGTTGAGGGAGTTAAGGATGCAGAAATTATATTTTTAGCATTACCAACACCGCCAGGTGAAGATGGTTCTGCTGATTTGTCTTATATTCTTGGTGTTGCAGACCACCTTGGTAAAATAATAACAGACTATAAAGTCGTTGTTGATAAAAGCACGGTGCCAGTTGGTACTGCCGAGAAGGTTACAGCTGCTATTAAAGCAAACTCGAATGTGGATTTTGACGTGGTTTCAAACCCTGAGTTTTTAAGAGAAGGGTTTGCAGTTGATGATTTCATGAAGCCAGATAGAGTAGTTATTGGTACTTCTTCTGAAAGAGCTAAGAAAGTCATGGAGCAATTGTACAAGCCTTTTGTTAGACAAGGAAACCCTATTATTTTTATGGACGAGAAGTCTGCTGAATTAACTAAATATGCTGCTAATTCATTCTTGGCTACGAAGATTACGTTTATGAATGAAATTGCTAACTTTTGTGAATTAGTAGGTGCAGATGTGGATAAAGTTAGAATTGGAGTAGGTTCGGACGATCGTATTGGAAAAAGATTTTTATTTCCAGGTATTGGGTATGGAGGATCTTGTTTCCCTAAAGATGTTCAAGCATTAGTTAAGTCTGGAAAAGAAAATAATTTTTCTTTTCAGATATTAGACGCGGTGATGAAAGTGAATGAAGAACAAAAGACTGTTCTTATCCCAAAGATTAAAAACTATTTTAGAGGAGATTTAAAGTCCAAAAAAATTGCTATTTGGGGTCTTGCTTTTAAGCCGGATACTGATGATATTAGAGAGGCACCAGCTTTGTATATTATAGATGAATTGCTAAGTTTAGGTGCTGAAATAGTAGCCTATGACCCTGAAGCAATCGAAAATGTAAAAGGCATTGTGGGAGATAAAATTTCGTATTCAAATGATGAGTATAGTGCATTAGAAAATGCAGATGCATTGGTGATATGTACGGAATGGGGGATTTTTAGAAACCCAGATTTTGATAAAATTAACTCACTTTTAAAAGATCGAGTGATCTTTGATGGAAGGAATTTATTTGATTTAAATGAAATGAATGAGAGAGGGTTTTATTATTCATCAATTGGTAGATCAATAATTTCATAGTTATGAGTGAGAAAAAAAGAATTTTAATAACTGGTGCTGCTGGATTTTTAGGTTCACATTTATGTGATCGTTTTATAAAAGAAGGGTATCATGTTATCGGTATGGATAATTTGATAACGGGGAGATTAAAAAACATTGAACATCTTTTCCATTTAGAAAATTTTGAATTTTATAATCATGATGTTTCTAAGTTTATTCATGTTCCTGGAAAATTAGACTATATTTTGCATTTTGCATCACCAGCAAGTCCAATTGATTATCTTAAAATTCCAATCCAAACATTGAAAGTAGGTTCTTTGGGTATACATAATTGTTTAGGCTTAGCAAGAGTGAAGAATGCACGTGTTTTGATTGCATCAACTTCCGAAATATATGGTGATCCGTTAGTTCATCCCCAAACAGAGGATTATTGGGGAAATGTGAATCCTGTTGGCCCAAGAGGTGTTTACGATGAAGCTAAAAGATTTCAAGAAGCTATGACTATGGCTTACCATACTTACCATAATGTTGAAACAAGAATTGTTCGTATTTTCAATACATATGGTCCAAGAATGCGATTGAATGATGGTCGTGTATTACCAGCATT
>CANGZT010000014.1 GCA_947458955.1 Flavobacteriia bacterium
ATCGATGACGGAGTAAACCAATACTTGTACAAATCTGCATTTGTTGCAGATGCTGGCATGGTATTCGTAATTTCCCAATTCAATGAACCTGTTGTTGCATTGTTGGTGATCACCCAATCACTTGAATTACTGAAATCTGATGTCCATAAAGTACTTTGAGATTTGAATGAAGAAATAAATCCAAAAATCAAAAGTAGGCTAGTAAAAAGAAACCTTTGCATAAAAATAAAAAATTTGAAAGCAAAACTATTAATTAAAAATCTGATTTTCAAAAAAAATGATTCTCCAAACATTCGATTATAAAACTAATTATTAACATAACTTTTAATTTTTATCAACATTAACATCAATAAAATTTCATTTAAAAATTTAAACATTAATTTTGCTCCCCTTAATTGGTTATGAAGTCGATTTCAGTTAAACATTCATTTTTATTAGTTCTCAGCATATTCTCTTTGTGCTCGCTTTTTTATTTTATTCCAGAATTTTCAGTATTCAACATTAAAATAAAGAAGATCAATCTATTGAGCGATATCGAAGTAGATCCTATTGAAAAAGAAACTAAAAAAATAATTCCTGTAGTCAAAGAGTTTGTAGACACATGTCCATCTGACATAACATGCTTTGAGGATTATTCTAAAAATAAAGATGCACTAAGTAAGGTTTTTGAATCATTAAAAGAAATTCATGAAAATAAAACTAAAGTTAGAATCGCATTTTTTGGAGACTCTTACATAGAAGGCGATATTCTTACAGCAGAAGTTCGCAAAAAATTACAAAATAGATTTGGTGGAGGCGGTGTAGGTTTTGTACCTATAACAAGTGAAGTAGCAGGTTTTAGACAAACAATCATTCATAAATTCACAAATTTCAACTCTTATAACATTATAAATCAATCTAAATCTAAAATTCCTTTTGCTGCAGGTGGTTATTGCTTTTATCCACTTCCGGGAAACATATTATATTATGCAGGAGTTAAAAAATCAAATAGATTAAAACGATTCAACAACATTCGTGTGTTTTATGAAACAAACAAAATGTTACCTGTAAATTTTTCTGCCAACAATCAAAAATCATATTTTCAAACAGTACCTTCAAACAAACTGGAAGCACACACAATGCGCAACATCAAAACAAATGCGATTTCATTTAATTTCCCTGCGACAAATGATTTAAAATTGTTTGGAATCAGCGTAGAAGATAGTTCAGGAATTGTTTTAGATAACTTTGGAATGAAAAGTAATTCTGGTATAAATCTAAATAATATAGCTGAAAAGAAACATAGAGAATTTGATTCACTTCAAGATTACAAACTCGTTGTACTTCAATATGGATTGAATGCAGTAGGTCCTACAACAACAAATCTAAATTGGTATATTAATTCAATGACACGTGTTGTAAAAAGAATAAAAAAATACTACCCCAAAGCGAGTATTCTTATGCTCAGTGTTTCAGATCGTGCAACTAGAGTTAATGGAAAAATTCAAACCATGCCAACTATTCCTATTATGATTGAAGCACAACGTAAAATTGCAAAAAATGCACAGGTAGCTTTTTGGGACATGTACGCTGCAATTGGGGGTAAAAATACGATTGTAAATTACGTAAATAGTTCTCCTGCTCTTGCAAACAAAGATTTTACACATTTGACATTTAAAGGAGGCGAAAAAGTAGCTGAAGTTTTTGTGAAAACTTTCTTATATGAATATAAAAAATACTATGATAAAAAGAATCATACTCTTAAAGCTAGTTCTTTGTAATATAGTATTCTACTCCAACGCTCAAGACACTATTCCTTTTTCAATTTCCAAACTTTATGGTTTTGAAAACATCGATAAAGATACTATTTCAAATAGTAAAGTATTAGATAAAGTATTTGAAGAACTTTACCTAACAAAACAACTCTCCAAAAAAACAATTTTTTTTCATTTGGGTGATTCTCATCTCCAAGCAGATTATATATCACACACCATACGAACTGAACTTCATAAAAAATTTGGCAATGCAGGTAGAGGGTTGATTACTCCCTTGAAGATCGCAAAAACGAACGAACCTTTCAATTACCTGACAGAGTCAAAAAACAACTGGAAAAGACAATTAATCATTTCTAAAAAAATCAACCAACCTGTTGGTATAACGGGTCTTTCAATTTTATCAAAAGACACTACAGGAACGATCAAAATCAAAACTTTTAATACCGACAGCATAGATTACAGCTATAATACCATTCGCGTTTACAACGAACCTGACTCTTCTTTTGCCATATCAATTTCAGACTCTCTAAATGAATGGCATAATGTAAACAATTTAAATTCCGAACTTACTTTCAACTCAATAAAATCTCAAAACACAGTTTTTTTGAACTTCACTAAAACAAGTTTAAACCAAAACAAAGTACTTATATATGGATTTTCAGTAGAAAATAACCAACCTGGCATTTTATACCACAGCACTGGAATAAATGGTGCAAAGTATTCCGATTATAATAAACCTACTCTATTCACAAGTCAGATAAAAAAGTTAGATCCAAACTTAATAATACTAAGCTTAGGTACCAACGAATCTTTTCTTCCAGATTACGATTCGACTACCTTTTACCTTACCATTGATAGTTTAGTTAACAAAATAAAAGCTGAAATGCCACGAGTAAATCTGATACTTACTACACCAGCGTGTTCTTACAAATACAACAAGAAAAACCTAAATTTGACCTCTGTTTCTAAAACAATCGTAAAATATGCTATTAAAAATCACCTGCCCTATTGGGACTTGTTTGAAATAACTGGAGGAGAAAACAGTGCGATAAATTGGAAAAAAAACCTACTTTTGAGCCGTGATGGTGTACATTACACAAAACAAGGTTACATACTACAAGGTCAACTTTTTGTTTTAGCTTTTTTAAAAGGTTATAATCAATATGTTAAACATCGATTTCAGTAAAATCGTAGATTTATTTACGTATCACAAAGATGAACCTCTGATTTTTAGTTCAGGGTTGTTTTTGGTGTTTTTTACTGTTTTTATGGGTATATATGCCATAGTGTATAAAAATCATAGAGCCAAAACAACCTTTGTGACTCTTTTTTCGCTTTATTTTTATTACAAATCAAGTGGTATTTATTTTATTTTACTTCTAACATCAACCATCGTAGATTACTCTTTAGCCGATTGGATTTTCAAAGCTAAAAAAGACCTAACAAAAAAAACAATATTGATTCTTAGCCTTGTACTAAATTTAGGGCTACTTGTTTATTTTAAATACACTAATTTTTTCTTTGAACTTGTAAGCAATATAAGTGGTGGTCATTTTGAACCTTTCGATATTTTCCTTCCAGTTGGTGTTTCATTTTTCACATTTCAATCATTAAGTTATACAATTGATATTTATAGAGGAACGTTAAAACCTGTCAAAAATATACTTGATTATGCTTTCTTCGTAACATTTTTCCCCCAATTAGTTGCGGGTCCAATCGTTAGAGCTGTCGATTTTATACCTCAAATTTTTAAACCAGTTGTTGTCACTAAAGATATGATTGGAAAAGCAGTATTTTTAATTTCCAGCGGTTTAATAAAAAAAGCAATCATAGCCGATTACATTAGCATTAATTTTGTTGATCGTATTTTTGACAACCCCATGCTATACTCTGGATTAGAGAACTTAATTGGAGTATATGGTTATGCTTTACAGATTTATTGTGATTTTTCAGGGTATTCAGACATGGCTATTGGTATAGCACTCTTAATGGGTTTTCATTTTAATATCAATTTTGACTCATCTTATAAATCTAAAAACATTACTGAATTTTGGAGAAGGTGGCACATATCACTATCAACTTGGTTGAAAGACTATCTCTATATATCTATGGGAGGTAATAGAAAAGGTAAATTCAGAACTTATTTTAATTTATTTATCACGATGGTTTTAGGTGGACTTTGGCATGGAGCAGGTTTACGTTTTGTTTTATGGGGTGCCTTTCATGGTTTGGCTCTTGTTTTTCACAAATTATTTCAATCATTATTTCCTGTAAAAAAGAAAAATAGTTATTTACAACTATTTATATCTTGGTTTATTACATTTCATTTTGTTTGTTTTTGTTGGATTTTCTTTAGAGCTGAAAACATGAAAGTTGCAGGGGAAGTTTTATATCAAATTTTCAATAATTTTAGCTTAAATATTTTCTTTGAATTTATCAAGGGGTATGGTTATGTTTTCTCTCTAATTATTATTGGGTATTTACTACACTTCACACCAAAATCAATCGAAATCAAAACCGAAAAATTATTCATAAATTCTTCATTATTGGTCAAAAGTGTTTTTGTTGTTTTAGTGATTTTTGTTTTGGTTCAATTTAAGTCATCTGAAATTCAACCATTCATTTATTTTCAATTTTAAAAAAAAAAGTTTTTTTTTGATGCTCTATACTTTTTTTTATTATTTTCGAAATGTATTTAATTTTTTATAAAACACTAATAAAGAGGATTACCTCATTTTTTTATTTATGATGAACATTTTTGTAGCCAGATTAGATTTTGGTGTTTCTCAAGAGGAGCTAAGAAGAGTATTTGAGCAATATGGAAAGGTAAATAAAGTCACAATTGCCACAGACAAAGAAACTGGTAAACCAAAAGGTTTTGCATTCGTCGAAATGTTTAATGACGAAGAAGCTCAAAGCGCAATCAAATCTTTAGATGGTTACACCTTTAATGGTAGACAAATTGCTGTTAAACAAGCTGAGGATAGAAGAGATAATTCAAGAAGAGATAATAACGACCGTAGACCTTTTAATAGAGACAATAATAGAAGCAGTAGCGATCAAAGATCAAGCAATGTTCATTCTGAAGTTAGAACCAAAAACGACGAATCTACTCCTTCTCCTAGCTTCCCTCCTGTTGTACCTTCTTCAGCAAATAAAACAGTTGCTAAGAAAAAAGACAGTTTTGCTAAAAAATTAGACGATAGACCTAAGGCTCAAAAAATGGCAGCTTACAAAAAAAGTGGAAAACAACAAAAGTTTTTCTACGATGATGATGATGATATGTATTAAATCGATATTTTTAAAGAGCCTTTAAGGCTCTTTTTTTTTGAATTATGAATAAGAAATTAGCATTAAGCATCGATATTGGTGGTACAAATTGTGCATATGGTTTGGTAGATTCATTGGGTGAAATACATTATGAGAACTCTGTCGAAACAGCAACATTTGGTGAGGCGATCAAATTTGTTTCATTTTTGAAACAAGATGAAGAAATCTATAACTCATTAAACCAAATTATAGGAATCGGTATTGGTGCACCAAATGGAAATCATTTCACAGGAGAAATCCAATTTGCACCAAACTTACCTTGGGAGAAAGGAATCATTCCAATCAAAAATTATTTTGAAACTGAATTTCAAATACCGACCATTTTAACAAATGATGCAAATGCAGCAGCAGAAGGTGAAAAATTATTCGGCTCAGCTAAGGAACTTGAAAATTTCATCGTAATTACTTTAGGCACTGGACTAGGAAGTGGAATTTACATAAACAATGAAATTCTATATGGATCAAACGGACTCGCTGGAGAGTTTGGGCACATTAGAGTTGTTAAAAATGGTAGGCAATGCAAGTGTGGTAGAAATGGTTGTTTAGAAACCTATGCTTCATCTTCGGGAATCATTAGAAGTTTTGAAGAATTTAAAGCAGACTATAGTTCATCATCACTTTATGATGAAAAAACTATAAAAGCAAAAATGATTTTCAAACATGCAATCAATGGAGATTCATTCGCTAAATTCCTGGTAGATTATACAGCAAATATTCTCGGTAACGCACTAGCTGATTTTACAGCATTTTCGGATCCTCAAGCTTATATTTTATTCGGAGGAATTGCCCAAAGTGGAGAGTATTTCAGATCATTAGTACAGAACTATTTCGATCAAAATTCACTTAATATCTATAAGAATAAAGTACAGATTTTAAATTCTAATTTACACGATAAGAACGCGGCAATTCTTGGGAATGCAGCCTCTATATTTAAAAGAATCAAATATTAGAATAGTTATATTTTTCTGTATAAGCAGTAAAAAGCTCAATATTTTTCCTAATTTTAATGCCTTAAAACATTTTTTTAATTTAAAGCAATAAATAAAACAAAAAAGTAGTTGATTATGAGAAAAATGAAACTTTTTGTCCTGTTAGCTTTAGTAATGGTATCTACATTTTCCAAAGCAGATGAGGGAATGTGGCTTCCATTCATGATAGGTAGAAACATGGAGGACATGAAAAAACATGGATTAAAACTGACACAAGAGCAGATTTATTCAATTAACCATGCATCAATAAAAGATGCTGTAATCTCCTTTGGAGGATTTTGTACAGGTGAAATTATTTCTAAAAAAGGATTGGTAATTACAAACCACCATTGTGGTTATGATGCTATTGCAGAATCTTCAACTCCTGAAAAAAACTACTTAGACAAAGGTTTCTGGGCTAAAAGCACTGCTGAGGAAATTCCAATTAAAGGTCTAACAGCTACTTTCATTGTTAGAATTGAAGATGTTACTTCATTAATTCAGAAAGAATTAAATGAAACAATGACACAAAAACAAAGAGCTGATAAAATTGCTGAAATCGCTAAAGTTCTTGAAAAAGAAGCAGTAGAAGGTACTCATTATGAGGCTTTTGTTAGAGATTTCTATGAAGGAAATGAATTTTATTTGTTTGTTAAAGAAACTTTCAATGATGTTCGTTTGGTAGGCACACCACCACAATCTTCTGGTAAATTTGGTGGTGATACAGACAACTGGATGTGGCCAAGACATACAGCAGACTTTTCAATGTTCAGAATATATTCTGGAGCTGATAACAAACCTGCTGCATACAATGCAAACAACCAACCATACACTCCTAAACATAGCTTACCTATCTCGATTGATGGTGTAAAGAAAAATGATTATGCAATGGTTATGGGTTTCCCTGGAAAAACAAATCGTTTTTTAACCTCTTTTGGAATTGAACAAGCAATTAAGTTTGAACAACCTAAAATAGTTGAGATTCGTGCGAAAAAACTTCAAATAATGAAGAAATACATGGATCAAAATGTTGCTGTAAGATTAAAATACTCTTCTAATTATGCACGAGTTGCTAACTATTGGAAATATTTTATTGGTCAAACAACACAATTAAAAAACAATAAAGTTGCTGATAAAAAACGTGATATTGAAGCAGCTTTTACTGCATTTACTAAAGGTGAATCAGAATATGCTGATGTTTTAGCTGACATTGAAGAAGCTTTTAGAGCAACTAATCCATATGTTTACTCTAAAGTATACTACAGTGAATTTGTACGCCAAGTTGACATTAATGCAAATGTTTTATTGTACAAAAACATTGCTAAATTGGAAGCTGAAGGAAAGACAGAACAATCTAAAGAATTGAAAAAAATAGCAAAAGATCGTTGGAAAGAATTTTTCTCTGATAACAATTTAGATATCGAAATTGAAACCTTATCTGAATTATACAAAATGTATTTAAAAGATATTCCAAATGGTCAAAAAGGAATATTAGCTAAAAAATTAAATGAAAAAGGAATCAAGAAAATTGACAAATATTTTGCTAAAATCAGAAAAAAATCAATTTTCACTGATAAACAAAGATATGCTGATTTCGAAAAAGATTTCAATCTAGCTAAATTGTTGAAGGATCCGTTATTCATTCTAATCAAAGATATTGATGATGCATTCCAAACAACTATTTCAAAAAAGAATTATGGTGAGGCTTTAATTAAATTACAAAGAGCAAATAGACTTTTTGTTAAAGGAGTTAGAGCAATGGATCTTAGTAAAAATTATGCTCCAAACGCAAATTCTACAATGCGTTTGACTTATGGAAACGTACTTCCTTATGCTCCTAAAGATGCTATGTACTTTGATTATCAAACTACATTAACTGGTTTGATGCAAAAAGAAGATGGTGCAAATCCTGATTTCACAGTTGACCCAGTTATGAAAGAGTTGTGGAAAAATAAAGATTATGGTCGTTATGGAAATAAGAAAGGTGAATTAATCGTAAACTTTTTGACGAACAACGATATCACTGGAGGTAATTCTGGTTCACCTTGTATTAATGCAAACGGTGAATTGATCGGAGTTGCATTTGATGGAAATTGGGAGGCAATGTCAGGAGATATTTACTTTGAACCAAATATTCAACGTACAATCGTATGTGATATTAGATATGTACTTTGGATTATAGAAAAATGTTATGGAGCACAAAATCTAATCGATGAAATGGAAATTAGACAAAGACCTAGCACTGATGATGAAGAAAATCAAGTGTCAGATTCAGCTTCAAAAACAGAATCTAAATCAACAGATGTAGCACTTTTCAAAACTGAAGATGTACTTTTTGATTTAGGAAGATCTGATATTTCTACTAAAAACACGAAGGTTATCGATGATGTTGTTAAAATCTTAAAAGATAATACAAATGTTATCGTTGAATTAAATGGACATACTGACTTAACAGGTGATGTTTGTAAAAATTTAATCTTATCAGAAAAAAGAGCTAAATCTGTTCAAAAATATTTAGTTTCTAAAGGAATTGATGCAAAAAGAATCATAACTAAAGGTTTTGGTACAGCACAACCTAAAGATGAAAACAAAACAGAACAAGGTAGAGCTCACAACAGAAGAGTTTCTTTCTTGATCAAATAATAAGAATTCATTATGCTTTAAAGGGATGCAATCGCATCCCTTTTTTTATGACATAAATTCTATTTTTTAAGTATACAAATGATTACTTTCGAGTAAAAATTATATCATGAAACAAGTTAAGTCTTCGCTTTTTCTTTTATTAATTATAGCAATTGGTTGCAAAGAAAAAAAAGAAAGCATACAACCATTGGTGCGAAACATATCAGAATCAATTTATGCTTCCGGGAATATAGAAACGGAAAATCAATACCAAGTTTACTCAAATGTAAATGGTATTATTTCGACGATTCTTATAGAAGAAGGCCAAGAAGTAAAAGTTGGAACTCCCCTATTTCAAATTTCAAACTACTCAAGTAAAATACAAGTTGAAACGGCAGAGTTAACAAGTAAAAATGCTTCAATTGAAAATAATAAAAACAAATTAGAAGAATTAAAATTGAACTTAAAATCAGCGAAACTAAAGTATAGAAATGATTCACTTATATTTTTAAGAAAAACGTTGCTTTATAAAAAAAATGTTATAACTCAACTGGAATTCGAATCGGCTGAATTAAATTTTCAAAACTCACAATCAAACTATAGAAGTGCTATCTTTCAATTTGAAGATCTATTAAAACAGTTAAAATACAATGCAAAAATTTCAAAAAACAATGCGGAACAGATCGCATTCAATAATAAAGACTTTACAATTAAGAGTGAAATAAACGGAGTTGTTTATTCAATATTGAAAAAGAAAGGTGAGTTTATAAATCCACAACTTCCAATTGCCATCATTGGTTCGAAAGATAATTTTATCATTAAGCTTCAAGTAGATGAATATGATATTATCAAACTAAAAAAAGGACAAATTGCCAAAATTGCATTAGATAGTTACAAAGGACAAACATTTAATGCAATGATTATGAAAATTTATCCGATTATGAATGAAAGATCTAAAACATTTTTAGTTGATGCTAAATTCACTGATATCCCCATCACTCTATATCCAAATCTTTCAGTAGAAGCCAATATCATCATTAAACAAAAAAATGAGGCGCTTACAATTCCTAAATCATATATTTCTAAAAACAATTATGTAACATTAGAAAATGGAAATAAGAAAATGGTGAAAATTGGTCTAAAAAATTATGAATTAGTAGAAATTCTTGATGGAATTGATAAAAATGACAAAATAATACTTCCAAATGAAAATTAATTTAGGTTTTGAAATTGCCAAATCTTTATTAATTGCACGCTGGAGACAAACTCTCGTAGCTGCAATAGGAGTAACATTTAGTATAACTATGTTTATTACCCTATTAGGTTTTATGAATGGTTTGAACGAATTACTAGATGGTTTAATAATTAATAGAACACCACATATACGATTGTATAATGATGTGAAAGCAAACACGAAACAACCAATAAACAACAAAATTGATACTACTAAAAATTATAACTTTATTGCATCTTTAAAACCCACAAGCGTCCGCTTAAATATATACAATGCAAAACCGATAATAGAGCTTTTAAGAAAAGATAAACGTGTATTGGGAGTTTCTCCAAAAGTAAGTGCTCAAGTTTTTTATAATGTAGGAGAAATAGATATTAATGGAGTTATAAATGGAGTAGATGTAAATGAAGAGGAAAAACTTTTTGCTTTCAATGATTATGTAGTTGAAGGAAAATATAATGATTTAAATGAAATTCCTAATAGTATTATATTAGGAAAGGTAGCAGCTCAAAAAATGTTAGCATCAATTGGAGATTTAATACAAGTGACAACTGCTAAAGGTGAAAGGATAAAACTAAAAGTCGTCGGTTTTTTTCAATCAGGACTTCAAGATGTAGATAAAGTACAAAGTTATTGTTCTTTAAACACCACTCAAAAATTATTAGGTGTTTCTAATTCGTATTATACAGATATTCAAGTAAAGCTACATAATATTGAACTAGCACCTAAAATCGCAAAAGAATTTGCTGAAAATTTTGAAGTTGATGCTATCGACATTCAAACTTCAAATTCTCAATTTGAAACAGGAAGTTTTGTTCGTACATTAATTTCATACGCAGTGGGTATCACTCTCTTGATAGTAGCTGGTTTTGGAATTTATAATATTCTAAATATGATGATTTATGAAAAAATGGATTCTATAGCTATTCTAAAAGCTATTGGATTTTCAGGTAGTAATGTAAAATTCATCTTTTTGTCTATTGCTTTAACAATTGGAATCATTGGGGGTAGCGCAGGATTAATATTTGGTCTTGGGTTATCTTCTTTAATTGATCAAATACCATTCAATACAGCCGCTTTACCAACTGTTAAAACCTACCCTGTATCTTACAATCCTATTTTCTATGTCATTGGAGGGATCTTTTCAATAGTAACTACCTATTTTGCAGGATTATTTCCAGCAAAAAGAGCAAGTAAAATTGACCCAGTAATTATAATAAGAGGAAAATAATGAGTATTATTTTAGAAGCTAAAAATATTTATAAAGAATTTCATGATCCAATTACGGTACCCGTTTTAAAAGATATTAATTTCCAGATTGAAAAAGGGGAATTTATATCATTAACTGGAAAATCTGGATGTGGTAAATCTACCTTATTATACATATTATCAACTATGGATACTGATTATCAAGGAGAATTACTAATTGATAATGAATCAATGTTAAATAAAAGAGAAAATCAACTCGCTAAAATAAGGAATGAAAAAATTGGTTTTGTATTTCAATTTCATTATTTATTGAATGAATTTAATGTTCTCAAAAATGTTATGTTGCCTGGCTTGAAGCTAAATGTTTTAACAAAAGAAGAGATAGAATATAAAGCAATAGAAAAACTAAGGATTTTAGGAATAGAAAATGAGGCTTTAAAAATGCCAAACCAACTCTCAGGGGGACAAAAACAACGCGTAGCAATTGCTCGTTCTATAATTAATGATCCCTTGATTATAATGGGTGATGAACCCACAGGAAACCTTGACAAAAAAAATAGCAACATCGTATTTAATGTTTTTAAAGAGTTATCGAGTGAATTTAAACAAACTTTACTCATTGTAACTCATGACCTAGAATTTGCTTCAAATTGTGATCGAATTATAGAAATGGAGGATGGAAAAATTCTGAATAAATAGTTTTTAAATTATTATTTTAACCTTATTGAAAATTTATTGATTATTTAAACAAAGTAATAAACCTATATTTTTTTCAAAAAACGTATTTTTGTCACTTATAATTTTAAAATTAATATACTGAAATGAGTCACGCATTAGGAAATCATATTTTAGTTGAATTCATGGGTTGCGACCCAAACATAATGAACGATGTTACATCAATTGAAAGAGACATGGTTGGAGCAGCTCAAAAAGCTGGTGCAACGGTAATTAACTCAACATTCCACCATTTTTCTCCATATGGAGTTTCTGGAGTTGTAGTTATTCAAGAAAGTCACTTAGCAATTCATACTTGGCCAGAATATGGTTATGCAGCAGTAGATTTATTTACTTGTGGCGAGATGAATGCTTGGATTTCATTTGATTTCCTAAAAGAATGTTTTGGTGCAAAAAATTATTCAGCTTTAGAAATGAAAAGAGGTTCTGTTAATTTATTAACTAGAAACGACTTTGATATCTCTACAATGCGAACAAAAGCTTCAGAACATATTAATCCTGATATGTATACAAGAAATGTTTGGTTTACTGATAAAGATGAAAATCAAGCGTTATCTTTAAGATATACTGGCGATGTTTTTTATGATGTACAATCACCTTTTCAACGTGTACGTATTTTAGAATCTCAAAAATACGGTAAGATGTTGACCCTAGATGACATGGTGATGACTACTGAAAAAGATGAATTTCACTATCACGAAATGATATCACACCCTTCCCTTTTTACTCATGGTAATGCTAAAAATGTACTTGTAATCGGTGGTGGTGATGGAGGTACTGTAAGAGAAGTACTTAGACACCCTGGTGTAGAAAAAGTAACGATGGTTGAAATCGATGGTGAGGTAATCAAAGCATGCAAAGAATACTTACCTACTATAGCTGCATCTTTCGACCATCCAAAATTAGACCTTAGAGTGGATGACGGAATAGCATATATTGCAAATGCGAATAAAGATTTCTATGATGTAATCATTGTAGATGGTTCAGATCCAGTTGGACCAGCTGAAGGTTTGTTTTCAGTATCATTTTATACAAATTGTTACAATGCTTTAAAAGACGGAGGGATTTTAGTAGCACAAGGAGAATCACCTAAATTTAACGAAAAAGCATTTAGTGAATTAAATCATACACTTCAAGAAATTTTCGGAAAAGAAAATGCCCCTGTATCTTTGTTTTTTGTTCCTACCTATCCAACTGGAATGTGGAGTTTCCAATATGGTTTGAAAGGTTCTAAACATCCTAAATCAATCACAAATATTGATCAAATAAATTCATTTGTAGAAGAAAATAAATTGAGATACTACAATGCTGAAATACATATAGGTAGTTTTGCTACACCTAACTTTGTAAAAGACTTACTGAAAAAATAATGAGTGAACTTTTTGATCCAAACGGTGTTGGTATCGCAAATGGAAATATTTTTGGCTTTCCTGTAACAAAGGAAGAAGCTGACATTGTAATTACTCCTATTCCATGGGATGCTACTGCGTCTTATGGAAAAGGTACTAGTAATGGTCCTAAGGCAATTCTAGACGCCTCAACTCAGTTAGATTTTTATCACCCAAAACTTGCTGAGGCATGGAATACAAAAGTGTTCATGTCTCCCATTTCAAATGAATGGAAAAAGATAAATGATGACCTTTGTCTTCGTGGAATTGAATACATTGATTTTCTAGAAAATGGAGGGAAGGTTGAGGAATCTTCTACTTTTAAAGAATTAATAGTAGATATGCATGATGCTCAAACCGCTTTAAAAATAAATTTGAAAGAAAAATGCATTGCTTTATTAAATGCTGGTAAAATACCTGCAGTTCTAGGAGGTGAACACAGTACACCCCTAGGTTTGATTGAAGCAATTGATGAACTAAACATCCCTTTTGGAATTTTACAAATTGATGCACATGCAGATTTAAGAAATAGCTATGAAGGTTTCCTTCAGTCTCATGCCAGCATAATGTACAATGTTGTTTCTAATTGTCAAAATCTATCAAAATTAATCCAAGTTGGAATAAGAGATGTAGCTCAAAGTGAAATTGATTTGATAGATAACTCAAAAGAAAAAATAAGTACCTATTTTGATTGGCAAATCAAAGAGGCGTTATTTAACGGCAAAACGTGGAATGATTTAACTAATGAAATAATAGATAAACTTCCTTTAAATGTTTATATTTCGTTCGATATCGATGGTTTAAAACCGAATTTATGCCCAAATACTGGTACACCTGTAGCGGGTGGATTTGAACTAGAAGAAATTAATTATTTAATTTTTAAAATTGTTGAATCTGGAAGAAAAATAATTGCCTTTGATTTAAATGAAGTTGCACCAGGTAAAGACGATGATTGGGATGCTAATGTAGGAGCAAGAGCTTTATGGAATCTTGTTTGTGCAACTGAAAAAAGCAGACGTAGTTATCTATAATTATGAAAAAAATAAGTACATATCTTTTATTATCTGGCTTTTTAGGTATTTTATGTATATCTTTTTATAGTGGAATAAATTTATCTCGTATTATTCCACTAAAATCATTTTTCTCATTTTTTAACTATTTATTTTTAAGTGGAATGATTTGTAGACTTGCTATTTTTGGTACGGGTAATAAAACTAAACTATTTTCTTATTCATTATTCTTTTCTTCAATGTTAAT
The DNA here is from genome assembly GCA_947458955.1 of Flavobacteriia bacterium. Taxonomy (GTDB): domain Bacteria; phylum Bacteroidota; class Bacteroidia; order Flavobacteriales_D; family Crocinitomicaceae; genus CANHVK01. Next base: position 14,498 of record CANGZT010000014.1, read on the forward strand.
TTGGTTAACAAATTTAATTGGTTTAGTAAGTTACGAGTCTAGTTTAAAATTTCAAATAGCACTACTAATGATCAGTTTTATAACCATGATAAGTTCTCTTTTTAAAGGTTTTATTAAACTTACCTTGTTGTCTAGTATCTTATTTCCTTTATTAATTTTGATTGGAATTAATAATAAAACAACAATTCTAATTGGTACTATTTACATGATAGTGACATTTTCGATTTCGCTAGTTAAATTTCTAATTACTGAAAATAAAAAAAAGGCTTTATAAGCCTTTTTTTTATTTAACACATCTTACAGAAAGTCCATTCTTTTTAATAAAATCTAGTCTTTCAATAATATCATTATTATAAATAAGACCTGTATTCCATGCCATATAGACATAATTCTTTTTAGAACTCCACCAATAACCTCTAAAACCTAACACATAATATTTACCATCATTTTCTCTATACCCACCTGGTAAACCTGTAAAACCAGATTCGTTCGTAGCGTTTGTATTCGGTTTCATCCAATGTGTAAAGTCAACTTCTTTCATTTTTGCACCTGCTTCAATGTTACCATCAAATGCATTTATTAACGACAACCATTCTTGGTCGGTCGGCACATGAAAACCATCAGGACACAATCCTCTTGGGTCTTGAACAACGTACCAAGTATATAGATTACCATAAATTTTAGCTAATGAGTCTTTCCCGTTGTAAGACCAATAATATTTAGGATCTACAGATTTAGATATGTCCAACATAGGATCTGTCGTTTCAATCGGATCACCATTTTTATATTTGGTAACTTTTAAGTTTTCAGCCATCCAAGTTTTATTATCTAAAACTACAGTTTTATACACATTGCCTTCTTTATCCGAAACCTGACCGTACTGAATTTTTGGATTAAAAACAATCGAATCTTTTTTTTGAGAAAACAATGAAATAGAGTGCATTAATGACAATACAGAAATAATTATTTGTGTTTTTTTCATAAGATAATTGAAATAATGAAGATAATACTACGTGTAAACTAAGTACGTTATTTATTTGAAGTTGATTAAAATCATAATACTTAATTAATAAAAAAGGGCTACAATGTAGCCCAATTAATTAGTTCTTGAATAATTTCAAAGATAACGATAATGTTTTTTTAAGTTCTGCTCGATCAACTATATAATCTAAGAAGCCATGTTCTAATAAGAATTCTGATGTTTGAAAACCTTCAGGCAAATCTCTTCCTATAGTTTCTTTTACAACCCTTGGACCAGCAAAACCAATTAATGCTTTAGGCTCGGCAATATTTATATCACCTAACATTGCAAAAGAAGCTGTAACTCCTCCAGTTGTTGGATCTGTTAAAAATGAGATATAAGGCAACTTATGTTCCGATAGTTGGCCTAGTTTACCACTCACTTTTGCCATTTGCATTAGTGAGAAACCTGCTTCCATCATTCGAGCTCCACCTGACTTTGAAATAATCATAAAAGCTGCATTTAGTTCAATTGCTTTATTGATGCCTCTTACTATTTTTTCTCCCATAACAGAACCAAGAGAACCACCAACAAAAGCAAAGTCCATAGCACTTATAACTAAATCCATACCATCTACAGTACCGTAAGCAGTTCTAACAGCATCTTTTAATCCCGTGCTTTTTTGTGATGATGCAATTCTATCTGTATATTTTTTGGTGTCTTGAAATTCAAGTGGATCAGCGGATGTCAATTCAGCATCAATTTCAGTAAATTTTTGATCATCAAAAATTAATTGGAAATACTCTTCTGAACCAATTCTTTCATGGTGAGAACATCTATCACAAACGTAACTGTTTTTTATGAAATCAGCTTGAGTAAATACAGTTTTACAGTTCGGGCATTTGTGCCATAAACCTTCTGGTGTCTCTTTTTTCTCAGAGGTAGAAGTTGTTATACCTTCTTTATTTCTTTTAAACCAACTGCTCATATCAATTTTAACCTAAAGTATTTATATTGTTCAAATCTTCAAAAGATTGAGTTAATCTTTTCACGAAAGTTAATTCACTCTCTCTCACCCACTTTCTTGGATCGTAATATTTTTTATTTGGGAGTTCCTCTCCTTCAGGATTACCAATTTGAGTTTTCAGATAATCTTGGTATTTCAACACATAATTTAATGTACCCTCTGTATAAGCAAATTGTAAATCAGTATCAATATTCATTTTAACTACTCCATAGCCAATTGCTTCACGAATTTCTTCTAAGGTAGAACCAGAACCACCGTGGAAAACAAAATCAACAGGGTTGTGATTTGTATTAAATTTTTGTTGTACAAACTCTTGTGAATTTTTCAAAATTTTTGGAGTCAATTTAACATTTCCAGGCTTGTAAACACCATGTACATTTCCAAAAGCAGCAGCAATAGTGAATCTAGGACTTACTTTCATTAACTCCTCATAAGCATAAGCTACTTCTTCTGGCTGTGTATATAATTTTGAACTATCAACATCAGAGTTATCTACCCCGTCTTCTTCACCACCTGTAATACCTAATTCTATCTCTAGTGTCATACCAATTTTACTCATTCTCTCAAGATATTTTTTACAAATCTCAATGTTTTCGGTAATTGGCTCCTCAGATAAATCAATCATGTGTGAAGAATACAATGACTTCCCAGTTTCTTTATAAAACTGTTCAGATGCATCAAGTAAACCATCAATCCATGGTAATAATTTCATCGCAGCATGGTCAGTATGTAAAATTACAGTTGCACCGTATAATTCTGCAAGTGCATGAATGTGTTTTGCGCCAGTAATAGCACCCGCTATAGCAGCCTTTTCATTTGTATTATCTAATGATTTTCCTGCATTGAACAAAGCCCCTCCATTTGAAAACTGAATAATCACAGGAGCATTAAGTTTTGCAGCTGTCTCCATAACCGCATTCACAGTAGAAGAACCTGTAACATTGACAGCAGGTAAAGCAAACCCTTTTTCCTTAGCGTATTGAAATATTTTTTGAACATCATCTCCGGTTGCTACACCAGGCTTAATCCCATGACTCATAACATTATTTTTTTGGCAAATTTAGTCAGAAAAAATTAATAGTAAAAAGCTTATGAAACATATTTTAATTTTCAGTTTCACACATTTTTACTGATTTATAAAGATTAACAACCTTACCTGTTTTAGAAAGCTCTAAAAATTTCACTTTTTTGAAATCACCTGGAAGTTTTTGATTTGTATTTCCATGATCATCGCCTGATTTTATAATTATCTCTTTTATTTTTTTCATCGAAAGATGGGGGTAATAAGATTTAATTAACGCAGCTACGCCAGATACCATTGGAGCAGCCATTGAAGTACCGTCAAGTTTTTTGTATTTGTTTTCTGGAATTGTACTGTAAATATCTTGACCTGGAGCAAAAATATCTACTGATTTTTTACCGTAATTTGAAAAATCAGCAGCCAAAATACCACGATTATTTTCGGTAGAAGCACCAATCGTTAGTAACAAATCCATTGAATTAGTTTGAAAATCGTATTTGATAGATGGGAAATTAGGTTCTATATCAAGATTTTTATGATCATTTCCTGCCGCATGTACTAATAAGACATCCTTACTATCTGCATATATCATGGCACTGTAAACCTCTTTTTGATAAATTGAATAAGGTTTTCCAAAAGACATATTTATAATTTTTGCACCATTATCAACTGCATAACGTATTGCTAGTGCAATATCTTTATCGTGTTCATCGCCATTTGGCACAGCCCTTAAAGACATAATTTTAACTTTGTCTGAAACTCCATCACCACCAAATTGATTACCTCGTATTGCTCCTATTATACCTGCAACATGTGTTCCATGAAGCGCGTCGGGTCCCTTTACATTATTATTTCCATAGTTTCTATCTCCAAAATCATCTGGTTTATCTCCTATCAATTTTCGATCATCAAAATCAGGATTTAAATGGTAATTTAACTCATCGTCAATTTGTTTTAGTTGCTCTTTTAATGTTTCTTCTGATAGTTCTCCAGTTAAGATAGAAATAGCGATATTTTTAATTTGAATTTCATCCTCTTCTGATACATTCCATTTTTTTAAATCATTTAAGGTATAATTAGCTTTATTCAATTTTAAACTAACAAAACTAGGAATGAATTTAATCGCTTGTAAAAGTTGTTTGGTTTGGGACTTGTAGTTTTCATATTCAGAACGTTCCGTATTGATTTCTTTTTTCAGTTGATTAAAAAGATTATATTCTTGACTTTCAGAGATTTGATTTTTTTCATACCGCTCATATTTATCTCTCAAATCAGCATAGATTCTCACTTTTTCATAGCGTGCATATTCTTGGTTTTCCCCTTTAGAATTACCTAAGAAATTCCAACCGTAAACATCATCAATATACCCATTAGCATCATCATCAATTTTGTTATTTGGAATTTCTTTCAAATTTATCCAAATTTTATCTTTTAAATCCTCATGTTCAATATCTACACCAGAATCGATTACAGCAACAATGACCTCTTCTCCTTTTTTATTCTTTTGTTTTAGAAATTTATATGCCTTCTCCGTTTTAAGACCATTTTTGGAATTATACCAATTTATTTGTTTATCGTTTTGAGCAAATAATCTAAGACTTATTAAGAATACTAGAATAATCTTTTTATTAATCATTTTATTTCGAATTATTTAATTAAGTTAACATGACCAACAAATTCTTTTTTTTCATTGGTAACCGATATTGTTTTCAATTTGTAGATGTAAACGCCATTAGGGCAAACTTCCCCATTGTATGTACCATCCCAAAAACATTCACGTATTTCATTTGTGTTGTAAACTAATTCACCCCATCGATTGTAGATGTAAAATTCTACTGATTTAATTGAGGTTAATACCGGATAAAACACATTGTTGAACAAATTATTATCAGGAGTAAATGCGTTTGGTATATATACTGAAGGAGTATTAAAAACTAGAAATGAGATTGTTGTGTCTCCCTTACAACCAAACTCGTCAGTTACAAGTAGCCTAAAAGAATGATTAGCGGAATCAGCTAGTGTTACATAAGTATTAAAATCTTTTGAAACAAAGACATTATTTACAAACCAATTGTATTTGGTAACATTCTTTGATTTGTTTAACAGTAGTATCGGAGTATTAACTACAGGATAACCTTGTATTTCAAAGTCTACAAACGGTCTCATTACTTGAACATAAAAACTATCTCTGACTTCAAACGTTTTACAATCATCTCCAACATTTACGTATATCCAACTTGAAGTTAAATTTTTTGAATGTATAAAATCATCAACAGAATTAGAATTTTCCCATCTAAAAGTATATGTTCCTAATCCTCCTGATGCTTTAACGTTTATCAAACTAGAATCCAAATAACAAATAACTGAATCACCAGATAAAATGGTAGTTAAAGGAGGACTCGTAACAGTATAATTGAAACTTGTAGAAACTGTATCTCCACAACGATCAGTAACTAAGACTTTATAAATTGCTGTTTTCTCAGGTTTAATGGTATCCATTTTAATTTCAGAAAAAAGCAAATTATTTCTAAACCATTTAAATTTATAATCCCCACCCCCATCTATTGGTTTTATAGGTATGGAAGTAGGTTTAAACGGACAAACTTCAATAATATCTGGAATTTTATTTACTGCCAATGGAACATACATAGGTACAAAAACCGTATTTGAGACAGTTACAGGTGAATTAAAACAAATATCATTCACTGTTACGGTGTAATTTGTAGTTTGATTGGGAGATACTTGAATAGAATCTTGAAAACTACCATTAGACCAAATAAAATTATATGGTGATAAACCTCCTGTTATTAATGGCTTTATAAATATGGGTTGATCCTCACAATGAATCGTGTCATTTAATAATTTAACATCAATCGGTTCAATACTTTGAAAAGTAAATTTTACACGTATCGGTTCACAAATTTCAGGACCTGAAAAAATTAAAATTAATGAATCTAAAGTGTCCTTTTCTTTATCATAGAGTGCATTAAATGAAATATCTTTACTCAACTCACCTGTATTAAAGCTAATCGTTTTTGGAATTGTATTTGAATAATCCTTATTAACAATCGCGCTACCTTCTATTGTGATATTTAATGTTGAATTACGATTGATAAACTGGGAAGATCTGTTTATTTTAATATTTGCAGAGGTACAATTTTCAAGCATTTTAGTACTATCATCATCAAAAAAATAATTCGATAACGTTTGCTTCACTTCGAATTTTGTTGGAACCGATAAACTTTTAGCACTTAAAAAAATTGCTGAATCGTATTTCATATCTTGTATATCAGCGATTGCTAGAATTAAATGATATGTTTTACCACACTGAACAATTGCTTTAGCTGTCAAAACCCTTGTAAAACCATCATACTCTATTGTTTTGCCCGATTCATTAGAAATATAAAAATTTGAATTTTTGAATTGATTCACATTGTTAATTGCTACTGTATTTCCATCTGGAAGTAAAGCAATATTTCGAACTCCAGAAATACCTGGACCAGAGATGAAAAAACCGAAAATATCATTAAATTCTTTATTTACATATTCAGGATACTCTTCAGAGGCAAAAACATATTGAAATTCAATAGTGTCACCTTGTGGGGTAAAATCAAATTCTAAAACCGCAGCGTCCATTGAGGTTGGACCCAATAAATTAAAACTAGGTTTGTCAAAAATTGTTGTTTTGCCTTCTTGAATATTCGGCCCCACAGCATTATAGATACTGCCTGTAGATAAAATTATACCTTCTTTAATACCCAGATTAGTGTTATTCGCAGTGAAGGTACCCAATGCATTTGAAGCTCCTCTAAATGTGACATTTGAAATTTCAACACCTTTACCCTTTAGTACCTGATTTACAATTCCACTTGGAGTAAATTTTTTAGAAATCGTTAATTGAGCGGTTGAAAAAAAAGTTGTAAATGATAGCGTAAAACTAAAAAATAGTTTCAAAAAAAATTTTTTTTGAATATTTGTTAGAATTACATCCATATCAAACACCTTGTAAACTACACAACGAATGATATACACCATTTAAAGCATAAAGTTCATCATGTGTTCCTTGTTCAACAATTTTCCCTTTTTGTAATACTACTATTTTATCAGCATTCTTTACTGTACTTAGACGATGTGCTATCACTAAAGATGTCCTATTTTTCATTAATTTTTCAAGAGCATCTTGTACTGTTTTTTCGCTTTCAGTATCTAGGGCTGAGGTAGCTTCATCTAAAATCAAAATTTCTGGGTTTCTTAGTACAGCTCTAGCAATGCTAATTCTTTGCTTTTGTCCTCCCGATAATTTATTTCCTCTTTCTCCTATATTCGTATTGTATCCATTCTCTAGTTTAGAAATAAAATCATGCGCATTTGCGATTTTAGCAGCTTCCATTATTGCTTCATCTGAAACATTTTCAAGACCAAAAGCAATGTTGTTTTTGATTGTATCATTGAATAATATAGATTCTTGACTTACGATTCCAATATGACTTCTTAACTCTTCTAGACCAATATTTTTAACATTAATTCCATCTATTAATATCTCTCCTTGTTGAATATCATAAAACCGTGGTAAAAGGTCAGCAATCGTTGATTTTCCACTCCCCGACTCCCCTACAAGCGCGATCGTTTTTCCTTGAGGAATATCTAAATTAATATCATCTAGAACCCACTTATCTTTGTATTTAAACTTAATATTTTGGTAAGAAATTCCTGTTTTAATTCTTTCAAGTTTGACTGGATTTTCAGATTCGTATATTTTCTCATCCAAATTCAAAATCTCGTTTATTCTATCTTGAGAAACTTTCGCTTTATTAAGATTGGAAATACAAAAAGCAATACCAGAAATCGGTCTAAGTAACTGAGAAAAAACGATGATAAAAGTTAAAAACTCTTCCCCAGTTAAACTTGCATTTTCCCTTGAATCTAAAATCATGGAACCACCGAACCAAACAATACATACTAAAACTACAGATCCTAAAAATTCATTTAAGGGAGATGATAGATCTTTTTTTCTGAAAGTCAATGTGATTAATTGTTGGTGTCTTAAATTGATTTTACGAAACGTTTCCTCAACATATTTAGTCGCATTGAATCCCTTTATAATTCTAATTCCGGTCAAGTTCTCTTCTAATGAAGAAAATAAGACTCCCATTTGCTCTTGTCCTTCTTTAGCTGTTTTCTTTAAACTTTTACCAATTCTAGATATAATTAAAGCCGAAATCGGAAGTAAAATCAAGGAAAACAAAGTTAACGAAGGACTCCAATAAATCAATACAATAAGATTGATAATGATTGCTATTGGCTCACGAAAAATCAATTCTAACAAACAAACTACAGCTACTTCGATCTCATTTACATCACTATTCATTCTCGCCATAATATCTCCTTTTCTTTCTTCAGTATAAAAAGAGAGAGGAAGCCGTAATGCTTTACGAAATAAATTATCACGCACATCACGTACAACCGACATACGTAAAAAGGATTGAAAATAAATAGCTAAATACCTAAAAACGTTTTTTAGAAAAAAAGCGGAAACTACTGAAATACATACAAAAAGGAGAGCTTCTTTTGGGTCTTTTAATACCATTTGTTGCATCGTATATTCATACCATTTTGAACAATATTTAAAAAAATCAAGAAAACCACCATTATAAATTGGCTCTTTCATCCAATTAATTTCATCCTTGTCTTTTGGAAAAATCATTTGTAAGACAGGAATAAAAAGCACAAGGGATAATAAATTGAAAATTACAAACATCAAATTTGAAACGATCACCATAATGGCTACGAATTTGTATTTAAACGTCTGCTTGTATAATTCGATAAGTGATTTCATTCAAACGAATATAGAAAATTGATTAGTTATTTAGCGTTAAAATACGTTAACGATTATGCTGACTCAAAAATTCAAAGATTTCTCTATCAGCTTCTGTGAACGGAACATTTCTTCTTTCCATCATTGCTTTGGCAGCCTCTATCGCTTTTTCCAATTGAAAATCAACCACCCGATGATTTGGACCACCCCAAGAAAATGAATCGATTTTTTTAGAAGGAAAATCGCCTCCATAAATGTTTGCAGAAACACCTACCACTGTTGCTGTATTAAACATTGTATTAATACCACATTTACTATGATCACCCATCATTAATCCCATAAATTGAACATCTGTATTTTCCATTTGATCGGTTTCATAAGAATAAGCTTTGACATTTGAATAATTGTTTTTCAAATTAGAAGAATTCGTATCCGCTCCTAAATTACACCATTCACCGATTACAGCATTACCAATAAAACCATCGTGCCCCTTATTTGAGAAAGCTTGAAAAATAACGTTATTCACTTCCCCTCCTACCTTACAATGCGGACCTAAAGTTGTAGGACCATATACTTTAGTTCCTAATTTTAATCCTGCAGACTCGCATAAGGCCAAAGGTCCTCGGACAACAGATCCCTCCATGACTTCTGCGTTTTTACCAACATATATCGGTCCTGATTTTGTATTTAAGACACAAGCTTCTACACTTGCTCCTTCTTCTAAAAACACAAGAGATGCATCACCTATAATAGTATTTGATGTAGATAAAGCTTGTGATTTTCTCCCTTGGGTTATTAGTTCAAAATCAGCAGTTAATACTTTTCCATTTTGTTGATATAAATCCCAGCGTTGATCTAATATTAAAGGAGCTTCGCCGTTAAATTCAACCTCATCTTTAATCGCATTCCCTTTTTCAGCAATACAAATACCATTTATTACAAGTCTTGTGTTCTTTTTTAACGATTGAATTTGATCTACAAGCTCTTGATTTGGAATTACATTTGCATTTATTTTAATATCCCATTTACTTGTTCCTTGAAACTTATTTTGTAAATAACTTTCTGTTTCATAAAAAATTTCAGCATTTGGTACAAATTGTTTCCAACGCTCGTCATTTGTTAGAATACCCATTCGTAAATTTCCAACTGGACGAGTTAAGGTTAAAGGGGCAAAACGTAAGTGTAAACCGTTATCCGACAATACTATTTTCATTTTTTCTACTTGTAATAAATAATAAGACAAAAGTGATTAATCCGTTAATTATCAACATTTCATTTCCAAATTGATATCCACTAAAAATACTTTGTGAATTCTTATCTAAGAAATAACAAATCAGTGGAGAAAGAATACAAACAAACGGAACTACTTTTTCTTGAATCGCTCTTTTTGTTAAAATACCAAAACTGAACAAACCTAATAAGGGTCCATAAGTGTAACCTGCGATCACAAAAATCAAATTGATAATACTTTTGTCGTCTTTCCATTTAAAGTAAAACACTAATAATAAAAATAATACCGCAAAACTCAAATGAACTATTTGACGAATACGCACTCGTTTTTTCTCATCTAAATCTTCTCTGCGTTGAAAACCAAGAATATCAATACAGAATGAAGAAGTTAACGCGGTAATAGCTCCATCAACAGAAGGAAACAAAGCTGAAATTAAACCAATAATGAAAATGATAAAAATTCCTTGAGGTAAATGATTTTGAACGATTGCTGGAAACATATCATCCGGTTGGTATTCCCAACCATTTTGTTTCGCAAAAATGTAAAGCATTCCTCCCAAGAATAAAAATAACAGATTAACAAATAACAATACTACTGAGAAAGAAACCATATTTTTTTGAGCATCTTTCAAATTCTTAACACTAATATTTTTCTGCATCATTTCTTGGTCTAATCCAGTCATCGTAATGGTAATAAAGGCCCCTCCTAACACGTGTTTCAAAAAATAATCTTTTTTCAACCCATCAAACGCCCATACTTCAGTTAATTTATTGGTTTTCATTTCTGTCCAAATCGTGCCCCAATCCCATCCTAAATTGCTTTGTATAGAGAAAATACATACAACCAAGGCTAACAACATAAAAACGGTTTGTAGTGTATCTGTCCATACAATGGTTTTCACTCCTCCTTTCA
>CANGZT010000015.1 GCA_947458955.1 Flavobacteriia bacterium
GTTTATATTTACCGTATTACAATCACTGATGGGCAAACTAGCACAAGCAAAATGGAAAAATTAGTTATTTTTTAATTTATACATAATAAAACTAATTTATATACGTTTATATTTGCCGAACGTAAAAAAGAGTCTAAATGAAAAATGTCATTATAGTATTATTAATTGTAGTTCCTTTTCTGAGTTTTTCTCAAACAAATCAAGAGGTGAATAATGCTTTGCAGATGAATGCTATAACCACTACTATGCCTTTTTTGAGTATAAACCCAGATACTCGATCTGGTGGTATGGGAGATGCAGGGACTGCATTATCACCCACTTGCTTTTCTTCGTTTTGGAATACAGCAGGTATAGTATTTTCCGAAAAAGATAATGAAGTTGGAATCGCCTTTATTCCTTGGTTGAGACAATTAAATTTAACTGATATGAACTTATCTTATTTATCGGGTTATAAAAAGATAGGGGAAAGACAGGCGTTTACTGCAGGTTTGAGATTTTTTAACTTGGGTTCAATTACATTTACAGACATTACAGGGCAAAAAATTAAAGAAGATAAACCCTCTGAGTTTGAATTGTTAGGTGGTTATGCTTTCAAGTTAACAGATAAATTTAGTATTGGTTTAAATGGAAAGTTTGTTTATTCTAATTTAACAGGAGGACAAATTGTAGCAGGTGCTCAAACTAAGGCAGGTGTAGCTGGAGGTGCAGATATTTCTGTTATGTATCATAATGATGAGTTGAATGTTGGAGGAAAGGAAGCTGCATACAATTTTGGGTTAACAATTAATAATATTGCTAACAAAGTTTCATATTCACCGAATGGTCAGGGTGATTTTGTTCCGATTATTTTAAAAATAGGAAATGCATTTACTTCATTTATTGATAAGTATAATGCAGTAACCATGAGTGTGGATTTACAAAAGTTACTTGTACCAACACCACCGATTTATAATGCTTCAAGAAATTTGATAGCTGGAAAAGAAAACAATGTAGGAGTGGTAGCAGGAATGTTACAATCCTTTTATGATGCGCCGGGTCAAATCGCAATGGACGGTACTGATACTCTTTTTAATGATAATAAAACAGCTCAAATTGTAAAAGGGTCTGTATTTAAAGAGGAAATGAGAGAAATCAATATTGGTACTGGTATTGAATATGATTACAATAAAACCTTTGCCGTAAGAGGAGGGTATTTTCATGAAAGTGCTACAAAGGGAAATAGACAATTTTTTACTTTTGGTGTTGGTTTAAAATATCAAATGTTACAAATTGATCTGTCATACATAGCAACGATTCAAAGGAATAATCCATTGGCTAATACAATTCGATATTCAGTAAGGTTAAATCTCGGTAATAATAAGTAAAGAATGAATATACGCATAGGTTTTGGAGTGGATGTACATCGTTTAGCTGAAGGTTTACCTTTAATTATTGGAGGTGTAAACATACCTTCCGAATTTGGTGCGGTTGGACATTCAGATGCTGATGTGCTTTTGCATGCAATTTGTGATGCGATTTTAGGTGCTGCTAACTTAAGAGATATTGGGTATCATTTTTCTGATAAAGACCCAAAATATAAGGGAATTGATAGCAGAATATTATTAAAAGATTCGTATGCTTTAGTTAAAGCAAAAGGGTTTAAATTGATAAATATAGATTGTACAGTAATACTCGAAAAGCCAAAAGTGAATCCTCACGTTGAAAAAATGCAAGCAATTATTTCTGAAATATTGGAACTAGATATCGATTGCGTTTCAATTAAAGCGACAACCCATGAGCGAGTTGATTCATTTGGAGAGTCAAAAGCAATTAAATCATACGCTGTAGCTCTTTTAAACAAACTATAAATTATTTTCTAATAATGATAGTTTGTCCTAAAGATAAATTATCTGTTTTCAACCTATTCCAAGTTTTGAGATCACTCACAGAGACATTGTATTTTTGTGCAATGTAGGATAGGTTATCTCCATTTTTTACTTTATAAATGGTGTTTTTTGGTTTGTTAATTTTTTTTACTGGTTTCTTGATGGTATTTAAGGTATCTTTTATAATTGTTAAGGCTAAAGTGTCATGATCTAAAATTTGATGTTGACGTTCTCTTGCTAATTCATAATTCTTTTTAGTTTTTATAGTAGTTTTAGTATTGATTTTAGAATCTTTTTCAATGAGAATGAGTGAGGAATCGTTTATTGATTCTGATGTTTCTATTTTTATGTTTCTATTTCTATTTCTATTTTCATTTCTTAAAATTGTTTCTGAGGTATTAAAGTTATTTTGATGTAATTTACTGGTTTGATTATTGTTTTGTTCCGAATTATTTTCAGTTCTTAAAATATCAGAGGTCGTTTTGGGTTTGGTGGTTGTTTCTCCCAATTGTGAACTAGTCTCTTTTGTTGGTGTAATTTCTTTTTGATATGTGTCAGTTGGTTTAGTATTTGTTAAACTATCTGCAATCACAGGTTTATAAGATTCAATTTTAGAAGTATTGTTCGAATGTGTATCAATTGTTGTATTCTCTTTAATTACAGCAGGATTCGAATCAGATTTTATACTGTCAGATTTAAGTATTTCGTTTTGAAAAGACATTAAATTGGAAGAGTCAATGTTTAATTTTTGTTCATTAATTAATTCTCTGTTTGATAAGGTAGTTAATGAATTCAGAGACTGATTCGTATTACTAACATCTAGTTTTCTTGATTTTTGAGATAAAATGAAATCGTTTTGGTTTGGGTTTGATTGTAAGATTTTTTTTGTGTTTTCAATAGCTTCAAATAATAATTTCCCTTTAATTCTATAACCTGCATTCGTAAGATGAATTAAATCAGATTTTGCTAATCCTTGATTTTGCCAGAGTTTTAACGAACCTTTTCCTCCACTAATCGAGAACCAATCCCAAAATGCAACTTCGGTTTCTTTAGCAATTTTTTTAATTAATTCTATGTAATTAGAGGTAACATTTAAATTTTTTTGTTTGTAGTAAAGGTCTTGTGTAGTACAAAGAACTATAGAGATTAATGGAGATGTTTTTCTAATGTTTGAAATTACATTTTTTATATCTACCTCAAGTGATTCTTTTATAGTGTCAGAAAATAAAAAATCATTTGTACCAAAATCGAGAATTACTAAATCAGGAGATATTACTTTTAGTTGTTTATTAAAGTTTTCGATGTTTAGAAGTGAATTAAATTTAGCCCCACCAATACCTGATGAATAATAAATTATGCCTTTATTCTCAGGGTTTACTATTTCAAATCCGTGAATAATAAATTGTTTCTGACTATTGGAAGTTTTAAGACATTTAATAGTGATGGAATTTGAGATAGATGGAATTGTAAATGATACATAACCAGTATTTTGATTGTTTTTGAATACGTCTATTGGGGTCGAATTCCCATCTGTTTCAATAGTAACATCGTAACTTGTTGAATCCGTTTCACAAAATAAATTTATTAAAACGTGATTTGAAGGTGGCTTTGTATTAAATGTTATTGTGAAACTAGCCGCAGAATCAGTTGTTTTAGAGGAAATACCCATAAGACCTTTCGGTAGATCTTTTGTCAGTTTATTCGATTTTGAATATGACCAGTTACCTAAATGTTTTGTTGCATAATGTATTGATGAATATGTTTTTGCAGTAGAATATGGGAAAACGATACCCCTTCCTCCGTTTCCATATTTTTTTTGTAATTGAACTCTTGTTTCATGAGTGGGAATTTCAGACTGAATATGTGAGTCACCAAAATGTATAATTGAAACTTTATTTTTTTTAGAATTGTTTAGAACATCGTAAAAGTTCGATAAACTATTTTTCGAAAAGTATTGGAAATAATTTAACGATGGCGAAAACCAAGTGTATACATTCGAATCTATTTCTATATTATCTTGAGAATAAGTTTTTAAATTGAAAACAAGAATGATAATTATGATCTGTAGATATTTCATTGGTTGTGTGTAATGTATTACAAATTTAATTGGTTTGACTTATTTAATGATTTTTATAATCAATCATTTGTCCACAAATAAAAATATAAATGTTAATAATTAAAAAAACGTTGATAAAAAAACAGAAATTTAAATTTATCTGTTAGTCTTTATACTAATTTTGGTATTGAAAAATTAAAATTTATTTGAATATGAAAAAATTAATGTTGTTCGGTCTAGGGGTTATTGCCTCTTTATCAGTATTAACTAGCTGCAAGCAAGATGAATTAGCGGCGCCTACAGTTAGTTTTCAAAATGCAAAGACATCTTATGTAGCAACAAGTGCAACAGATACTGTTTTTGAAACGACAATTACAGTGGACGCTCCAGCTAAAATTGAAACCATTAAAATTTACAAAGTAACAGAATCAGGAAAATCTACTGAGAAATTAATTTCGAGTGATTTTACAAGTTCTACACAACATATTTTCCAATATAAATTTAGAGCTGGAAAATATGAAATTGAAGCAACAGATAAAGATAATCAAACGACTTCTGCTTTTTTCACGTTTACAGGGTTTGTTTCAAATGTTGGAGAAATAGTTTCTTTTTCAGCAAAAATAATGGGAGCACAGTTTAATGAAGCTGGAAGCTTTTTGTCAACTTCAAATGGGGTAGTTTACAACAAGACGAATGCAAAAGCAAATGCAAGTATAGTAGATTTTGCATATTCATATAGAGGTGATAATATGTTAGCATTTATTGCAGCACCTTCTGATGCAATTTTAGATACTCCGTTGAACATTAAAGGTGATTCATGGTCAAAGTATAATGACACTAAGTTCAAATTGAGTTCATTAACTACGGATGAGTTTGATGCTATTCTTGATGACTCTAAAATAAGCTCTTTATCTGATTTAACAGAGACTAAAGTATTAAACTTAAAAGTAAATGATGTTGTTGCTTTTAAAACTGCTGCAGGTAAACTTGGTTATTTTAAAGTTAAAGCGATTAATTTAGGAGATGATAACGATCCAAATACAACTTTGACTGAATTTCAAAAGTACCAATTCGGTAGTATTGAAATCGACGTGAAAGTTCAAAAATAATTAAAATCAAATACTTATAGAAAGCGACCTCAAAAGGGTCGCTTTTTTTATAAATATCCTGCAAATTTATAAGTGATTATTCCGATGATTTCATGAAATAAATTATCCCAAACGAATAATATATCTGATTGAGGTAAGAAAATGTTTTTAGGAAGCCATTTTTCTCTTGTTTTTGTTCTTTTTTCATTTGAAATGAATGTTTTTATGCCTTGTTTTTCAAAACATTTTTGCGCTCTGTAATTATGCGTATTTGAAGTGATTAATATTATTTTCTTTTTGTTTAAGTTTTCTTTTTTTAATATTTCAGCTGTGAATTTTGCGTTTTCATATGTGTTATTTGATTTGTTTTCAATAAGTATGTCTTTTTTCGGAATATTGAAATATTTAATCAGGTAGCTCTTTAATAAGGAAGCTTCCCGTTTTTCGGAGTAGGTAACACTACCTGATCCGCCAGAAATAAAAATGACGTTTACTTTTTTGTTTTTATATAATTCTACAGCTTTAGTAATACGATTTACATTACTATTAAATGTTACTTGATTTTTACTGTCATCATATGAAATCATTCCGCCTAAAACCATTGCAATATCTGCTTTTTGATTTTTGCTTAATGATATATGATTTTCAGTTGATGGAATCAATAAAAGTGAGAGGTTTGATATAAAAGGATTTGTAAAAAAGAGTAGAGATAAAAAACCAATTCTTAGAAATTTCTTTTTTCTAAATTCATTTTTTGAAATTATTGCGATTATAAAAAGTGCAATTATCCAATTCAAAGGTGAAAATAAAAAGTCGATTATTTTAGAAATTATAAAAAACATAATCTTTAGTTTGCTTTCAAATAACGATAATTTAGTTCGATTTTCAAAAGTTTAGCTCTAAAAATCAACTTTATTTTATCTTAGGAACCTTAATTTGTATATTTGTAAATCAAATTTTAAGGAATCAAATTTCAGTATATGAAAGTTAATCCCAATTACAACACAAAAGAAACATTGTTGGCTTTGTACAATAAGCCTTTATTAGAGTTGGTTTTTGAAGCGGCGACTATTCACAGACAATATCACAACCCAAGAGAAGTACAAATGTCATCCTTGATTAGTATCAAAACAGGTGGTTGTTCTGAGGATTGTGGTTATTGTCCGCAAGCTGCACGATATAATACAGGTTTGGAAGCTCATAAGTTAATGACAGTTGATAGCGTGGTTGAACAAGCTAAAAACGCTAAAGCAAACGGTTCTTCTCGCTTGTGCATGGGGGCTGCATGGAGAGAAGTAAGAGATAACAAGGACTTCGATACGGTTGTTGAAATGGTACAAGCTGTTAACAACATGGATATGGAAGTATGCTGTACACTTGGTATGTTAACTGAAGAGCAAGCTCAACGTTTAAAAAATGCAGGTTTGTTTGCTTACAACCACAATTTAGATTCATCTAAAGAATTTTATAAAGATATTATTTCTACACGTGAATACGAAGATCGTTTAAATACAATCGAAAACGCCCGTAAGGCTGGGATCACGGTTTGTTCAGGTGGTATCATAGGTATGGGTGAGGCAGTTGAAGATAGAGTAGGTTTATTACTAAGCTACATGGAGATGGAAACCCCGCCAGATTCTATTCCTATTAACGCATTGGTTGCGATTGAAGGCACGCCATTAGAACAGCAAAAGCCAATCGAACAATGGGAGTTGATTCGAATGGTTGCTACAACAAGAATTGCTTTTCCTGAGTCTGTAGTTAGGTTGTCTGCTGGAAGAACAAAAATGTCTATGGAAGCACAAGCATTATGTTTTTTTGCAGGTGCAGGTTCAATATTTGCGGGAGATAAATTACTTACAACACCTAATCCTGAGTTTAACGAAGACAAAGAAATGTTTGACATACTTGGATTAGTATCAAAAGAAGCATTTGCTGATGGAGAAAAACCAGTTTCTCATCCAGATCCAATCATAGAAGCGAAAAAAGCAAAAGCGGTGGCTCGTGAAAAAGAATTGGAAGAAGCTTCATTTCAACCCAGAAAAGTTACGATAGAATAATAGTAATGCATTCTTTTGAAAAAAGACTAGCAAAAAGATACGAAGATGGGAGCATACGCTCCCTTTCTTTATTGAGACAATTTGTAGATTTCTTTTCAAATGACTACTTAGGTTTATCTAGATTTCCTTCATCTCAAACGAAATCAAAAAAAAGGTATAGTAGTACTGGTTCTCGATTGCTTTCTGGTAATTCTGTTGAAGCTGAGAATTGTGAAGTTTTTCTAGCGGAGTATTTTGAATCAGAGGCTGCACTTGTCTTCAATTCTGGGTATGATGCTAATTTAGGTTTTTTCTCGTCTATCCCTCAAAAGGGAGATACAATCATTTATGACGCCTTAATACATGCTTCAGTCCGCGATGGAATTCGTTTAAGTTATGCAGATTCTTTTTCATTTAAACATAATGATATACTTGATTTAGAGTTAAAAATTCAACGGGCAAAAGGAACAATTTTTGTTGCTATAGAAAGTCTGTATTCAATGGATGGTGATTGTGCACCGATTCAGGAGATTTCTAGAATTTGTAAAGATAAAAATGCTTTTTTGATAGTTGATGAGGCGCACGCTTGCGGTGTGTTAGGAGAAAATGGTAAAGGGCTATCATTACCCTATTCTCCTTTTGCTCGACTTATTACATTTGGAAAAGCATATGGTTCGCATGGTGCAGCGATATTGTCTACAAGTTTGGTGAAAACATATTTGATAAATTTTGCTAGATCTTTTATATATACAACAGCGTTACCAAATGAATCATATGATCGAATTCAATCGATTTTAAAAAATTCGAATCAAAATAAACTAAGAGAGATTTTACTAGAAAATATTCATGTATTCAGAGGAGAATTTTCAGAATATCTATTAAGTGATTCGCAATCTCCAATTCAAATAATACCTTGTCCAGGAGTGAAAAAAGCGATTGATTTATGTTCAATAATTCAAGAAAATGGGTTTGCAGTGAAGCCGATATTGTCACCAACTGTTCCTTTAGGGAGTGAACGAATTAGAATTTGTCTGCACTCCTTTAATACTCCCGATCAAATAAAAGGGTTAGTTGCAACTTTAAGGTCTTAATATAAGTGTTGAAGGAGCGTTGTTAAGCCATTCCTCGTCTTCAACTTGAAGTGATTCCCAACCTTCTAAACTAACCAACATCAAGTCGTAATTACCTATTAATTTTTTCTCAATTTCCCATTCACTCAAGATTTGTAGGTGATCTGGAACATATTCTTGAATAAGTGTTAATTTTTGGTTTAGTTCTGAATTGTTTTTGACAAAACCGTTAATATCAATTATCGTGATAAATGCTTCTGTATTATTAATTAGTTTTTGAAAATAATTTACAAGTTTAATGTCTGATTCACAAATGAATGGGATGATAACATGGGTGATGTCTTTGAAATTTTTCTCAATAAAAATACCTAAAGGAATTTTACTTCCAAAAATAATTTCTCTTGTCCGTTCATCAAAATGTGTGTTATTAAATAACTTTTCTTTACCAGTTAATGTTTTCTTTAACAATTCTGGATTCATGATTCGAGTTGTAAAACCCAACACTTTACCAAGGAAACTACCTTCGTATATTGATTGCCCGATACCAACTAAAAGTAAATCATATTCACCTGAATTTGCCTCATCAACAATGTCTGTATTAATATCATTGGAAGCCCTGAAAATAGGCGTAATCGGTTGCTTTAATTGTCTAGCGGTTTCGATCACGGGAGTCATGACTTCTTTCTCTAACTCTTTGATATTGAATTGATGAATCTCATTGGTGGGTTCCAAGTGTAATACATTGATCTCGGCATTGTTATTCATCTTACGAATAAAACTATTAGCTATATGTAGTAAGTTTTTACCCCGTTCATTGTTACCAAATGAGATTAATATTCTGAATTTATAATTTTCTTCAGATTCAACAGTGGTAGGTTTAAATTTCTTGAAAGACCATTCTATAAAGTCGAGAGCTGGACCAGTCATAAAAGTAGTCACTAAGGCCATAATAACCATCATGGCAAATATCTCTGGAGTTAGAATACCTAAATCATAACCTATGTTTAGCACGACTAATTCCATCAAACCACGAGTGTTCATAAGGGCACCAATAATCAAAGAATCTTTCCAATTTTGACCGACAAATCTTGCTGCAAGAGCACTTCCTAAAAATTTACCAGCAACCGCAACAAGTATAATAATACCCGCTACTTTCCATAGATAAGTATCATTCAATAAACCTATTTCTGTTCGTAATCCAGTGAAAACAAAAAATAAAGGTAATAGAAGAACTAGGGCTACATCCTCCACTTTTTCTATAAAAATATCTCTAAATTTTGCACTTTCAGGCATGATTGCACCTGCCATGAATGCACCAAATAGTGCATGAATACCAATTACTTCCGTAGCCCATGCAGAGAAAATTAAAGTAATAAAGAAAATAGCTACAATAGGTTTACTGATATGCGTTTTTTCAGAATTAATTTCACCAATTCGTTTTAAGAATGGACGAACTATTTTTAACATAAATAGGACATACATTGCAGCTAAAGCAATTGTATATAATGCACTTACAAACGAGCCTGCTTTTACAATTGCAATTACAGCGGCAAGTATACACCATGCCGTAATATCATCTGCTGCTGCACATGTAATGATTACAGTACCTAATTTTGTCTTGTGCATACCTCGCTCCTGAATGATTCTTGCCAAAACAGGAAAAGCAGTAATACTCATTGCAATACCTAGGAATAATGAAAAGGACAGGAATTGAGTACCTTCAGGCGCAAAGGCATCATATACAAAATAGGAAAGGCCCATCCCCATAGCAAAAGGAATGATGATACTAGCATGACTTATCACAACAGCATCGTTAGCCTTATTTTTTAAAACTTTGATATCAAGTTCCATTCCTATCACAAACATGAATAGTATCAGTCCTATCTGACTTAGAAACTGTAAATTCCCTAGAGATTCCTTAGGAAATAAAGCAGCTGAAAATTCAGGGAAATACATTCCCACTAGTGATGGACCTAATAATATTCCAGCAAGTATCTCACCAATTACCGTAGGTTGTCCGATTTTTTTAAAAAACCAACCAAAAAAGCGAGCTACTAAAACAATAGTTAGAATTTGCGCTAATAAAATTGCAAGCGGATGTTTGAGACTGTGTGATAAGGTGTTTGTAAATTCAACCCATTGAGTGGTTTTGGATACTGGAAGATTGATTTTTTTACCTAATTCTAATTGCCCCCCCAAAATGATTATCCAATAGATTGCAAATGAAAAGAATCCAATAGTAGTGATATAAAAAATAAGGTTTTTAAACTTCTTCATTTACAGTCAATATACTCAACTTAATAGTGTGCAAAGAAAATAAAAAAAAATTACAAATATATGCCTTGTTAAAATTTAATATTTTGATGTTATTATATTTACTTTATATTGTTTTCTACAATGGGTAACATAGACAATACTTGTCAACGGGTTGTGCTAGAGCATTGATATTGAGGTTATCTGATGCTTTAGCAATGTCAATGATTTCACCGTTCTTTAATAAGATGTTGATTTTTTCTTTCTTCTTGTTATATGCATTATTAGTCTGTTTTCTGTGAAAGATGATATATTCCAACTCTTCATCATTAAATTCAAACTTTTGTTTTGCAATATCTTTTTCTTGTTGTATTCGTTCTTCAGAAAAAGATTCTTTAGCTATTTCTATTTTAAATAATTCTCTGTTGATTAAACGTTTGCATAAAAATGAGAGCACTTTATCATCTGATTCTTGCCAAACTTTAATAGCGCTAAGTATATCGTAATCATCGAGTTTAGAAAAATGAACAAGTGTTTCAGTTCGATTTTTGAAATCGTCCAATTGAATATCATTTTGAAGAAAATAAGAAAGTGAAGGACTAGCAAATAATACCATGCCTCTTGATGATATTTCTTTAGCTCTTTTCATAATATGAATGAGCATTTGCTCTGCTGCAGTGACAGTTTTATGCAGGTATACTTGCCAATACATGATTCTTCTTGCAACAATGAATTTCTCTGCTGAATATATACCTTTTTCTTCTAAAACTAAATTTCCATCTTTTACATTGAGCATTTCAATCAATCGATCTGAACCAATAATTCCTTCAGATACACCAGTGTAAAAACTGTCTCTATTAAGATAATCCAATCGATCCATATCTAATTGACTAGAAACCAATTGATGTAAGAATTTTTTAGGGTGTTTATTATTGAAAATTAATAAAGTTAAATCCAGTTTTCCATCTAGTTTTTTACTTAATTCTTGAATGAAAAATCCTGAAATCTGTTCGTGTGTAACTCCCTTTACAATATCGTATTCCAAAGAGTGACTAAATGGTCCGTGACCTATGTCGTGTAATAAGATTGCTAATAATACCGCTTGCTCTTCTTCAGGTGTGATTTCATGTCCTTTTCTTCTAATAGTATTTATTGCTAAGTTCATCAAGTGCATAGCTCCTAATACATGATGAAAACGTGTATGCAAAGCACCTGGATAGACTAAATTAGTTAATCCTAATTGAGAGATTCTTCTTAATCTTTGGAAATAAGGGTGTTGTATTATATCGAAAATTAATTCATCGGGAATAGTAATAAATCCATATACAGGATCGTTAATTAATTTCTTTTTATTATTGGGTTTTAGATTTGGTCTCAAAGGATTAAATTTAAACTTTTTTCAAAACTATAAATATTCAGTCACATGCATGCTAAAATTCTTTGGGTAGATGATGAAATTGATTTGTTAAAACCACATATTTTGTTTTTAGAAAGCAAGGGTTATTTGGTAGAAACAATCAATAATGGGGGGGAGGCAATAGAATTATGTGCTCAAAATCAATATGATTTAGTTTTATTAGATGAAAATATGCCTGGAGTTTCAGGTTTGGTTGCTCTTGAAAAAATCAAAGAAATTAAACCAGAGTTACCAATTGTTATGGTGACTAAAAGTGAAGAAGAATCGATCATGGAAGATGCAATTGGTAGAAAAATTGCTGATTATTTGATAAAACCGGTACATCCGAATCAATTGCTTTTGAGTTTGAAGAAGAATTTGGAACATGAAAAAATAGTTTCTCAAACAGTAAATGATAATTATCAGCAGGAATTTCGACTTTTAGGAAATCGAATTAACGATTGTGATTCGGTTGAGGAATGGATTGCTATTTTTCAGAAAATTGTGTTTTGGGAACTTGAGCTTCAGAAAATTCAAGATTCTGGTATGAAAGAAATTTTGATTTCACAGAAAAAAGAAGCCAATGATTTGTTCTGTCGTTTTGTGGAAGATAATTATGAATATTGGTTGAAAAACAGGGATGAAGCCCCTGAGATGTTACATACTGTTTTGAAAAATAGAGTTTTCAAACAATTACCTAACAATAAAATTTTTTTGTTAGTAATTGATAATCTACGGTATGACCAATGGCAAGTTTTGAAACCCATTTTTTCTAGATATTTTCAGGTTGAAACTGATGAGGTAATTTTTAGTATTTTGCCTACTGCTACTCATTATGCTAGAAATGCTTTTTTCGCTGGCTTGATGCCTTCTGAAATTCAACAGATGTTTCCAAAATTATGGACAAATGAAGAAGACGAAGGAGGTAGAAATCAATATGAAAAAGAATTTTTAGAGGCAAACCTCAAACGCCACGGTAAACAGATAAAGTTAGCTTACACTAAAATAACAAACCTAGAGGCTGGAAAAAAGTATGTCGATCAAATGAATCAATTGAAAAATAATGAATTAAATGTATTAGTTTATAATTTTGTCGATATGCTTTCTCACGCACGAACAGAAATGAATATCATCAAAGAATTAGCGGATGATGAAGCGGCATATAGATCCTTGACTCTGTCTTGGTTTGAACATTCTCCTTTAATGGAGATCATTCAAAAAGTTGCTCAACTCGGATTTAAGTTGTTTGTCACTACAGACCATGGAACGGTGAAAGTGAATAACCCCGTAAAAATAATGGGTGAGAAATCAACGAATACTAATTTGAGATACAAAGTAGGTCGAAATTTGACTTACAAAGAAAAAGATGTTTTTGTCGTGAAAGATCCGAAACAAATCTATCTACCAAAAGCGAATGTCTCGAGTGAATTTGTGTTTGCCCGTGAAGCTGATTTTTTTGTCTATCCAAATAATTTCAATCATTTTGTAAATCACTACGAAAATACTTTTCAGCACGGTGGTCTTTCTATGGAAGAATTATGCATTCCCTTTGTGGAATTAAAACCTAAAAAGAAATGAAAACATTTTCAGTAAATACGATAGATTCCTTAAAGGAGGTTGCAGTTGAATTGCTGACTTTTTTAAAAGAAAGTCAAGTTATTGCTTTTGAGGGACAAATGGGGGCAGGAAAAACTACTTTGGTTCAACAGATCTTAAAGTCAATGGGGATTGATGATTTAGAAGGTTCCCCGACGTATTCCTTAATAAATCAATATGAAAGTCCATTTTTTGGTTCTGTATATCATCTAGACTTATACAGATTGAATAATTTGGAGGAAGTTTTTGATATAGGCATTGAAGAGTTATTGTATCAAAAATGTATTTGTTTGATAGAGTGGCCAGAAAAAATGATTGAACTCTTGCCAGATAACACAATTTGGGTGTATCTTCGCGTAGAAGAAGATTTATCTAGAACTATAACGATAAAAAATGACGACAAATCCTGATTTATTAAAAGCCCTAATTCAAGATAGTAGTTTATTGCCTCAGGCTGAAACACTTGAGGTTAAACGTAAAAAAGGTTATTTACACATTGGTATTCCGAAGGAAATTGCATTTCAAGAGAATAGAGTAGCCTTGGTGCCAGAAGCAGTAGCTTTATTAGTAGCTCACGGCCATCGTGTGAAAATTGAATCCAAATGTGGGGAAGGTTCTAATTATACGGATAACGATTATTCAGAAGCAGGCGCAGAGGTTTGTTATGATGTTGCAGATGTATATAAATGTGATATCATTTTTAAAGTGGCGCCACCGACAGAAACTGAAGTGGAATTAATGCATGGAAATCAAACTTTGATTTCTGCTTTGCAATTATCCGTTCAGCCTAAAGAATTGTTGAAAAAGCTAATGGAGAAAAAAGTAACGGCCATTGCTTGGGATTACATAAAAGATGAAGATGGATTTTACCCTGTGGTAAGAACGATGGGAGAAATTGCAGGAACAACTTCTGTAACGATAGCAGCAGAATTACTTTCCAATTACGAACATGGAAAAGGGGTAATGTTGGGTGGAATTGCGGGTGTTCAACCAGCGAGAGTGGTTATTTTAGGTTCGGGTATAGTTGGAGAATATGCTGCGAGAGCTGCCTTGGGATTAGGTGCCTCTGTAAGAGTTTTTGATAGTTCTTTATCTCGTTTGAGAAGATTACAAAATAATTTAGGTCAGCGTTTGTTTACTTCGGTTTTAAATCCGAGTATGATGGCTGAATCTGTTCGTAGAGCAGACGTTGTTATCGGTGCGATACGCTCAAAATACGGGAGAACTCCTTGTATCATTACTGAAGAGATGGTCGAAAGTATGAAAGAAGGTTCTGTGATCATTGACGTTAGTATTGACCAAGGAGGGTGTTTTGAAACATCACGTGTAACTAATCACAACAATCCTACTTTTATCAAACACGGCGTTATTCATTACTGTGTACCAAACATTGCATCGCGTGTTTCTAGAACTGCATCTATTGGACTTTCCAATATTTTTTCTCCGATCTTATTAGAAATGGGGAACCACGGTGGATGCAAAGAATTAATCAAAGATGATGCTGGTTTCCGTTCAGGAGTTTATATGTACAAAGGAACTTTGACTTCGGAAGCTTTAGGAAAAGTTTTTGGATTGAAGTATAAGTCGATAGAGCTATTGATGCTGGGAATGTAGTGTTAATGGTTAATGTTTGATTTTAATGATTAATTAAAGTGTTTATAATTAACGTTTTAGTATTAAGCTGATTTTATAAATAAGGTAGTAAACCTACAATTCTAATTTTTAAGAAAAAAACTAAAAAAATGAAAAATTCACTGATTTTACTTATGATGTTATTGATGTTTGGATTTGCAAATGCACAAAAGGTTTACAAAACATCTTATAAGTCAGAAGCCGATAAAATTATTTATGTTACGGATTATAAAAGTGAAGCTGATATGATCGTTTATGAAACTAAATATAAAAGCGAAGCAAAATCGTATAGTGGTATTTGGTTTTGGACTGATTATAAGAGTGAAGCGGATTGGAAAGTTTATTTTACAAAATATAAGAGTGAAGCAAATCTAAAGGTTTATTTTACAAAATACAAAAGTGAAGCAGGGATGAAGTAGTTGTACAAGTTAATCAAAACTTCAGTGATATTTTGATGAGTTGAGTCAAGTTTGAACGACTTATTCACATTTTGACTTTAAATCAAAGAATCACCATCTACCATTGTCACCCATTTTTTCATCTTTTTTTGAATTACTTTGAAATGATGTTGGTCTTCCGGTGTAACAAATGAAATCGCTTCGCCTGATTTTTCCGCTCTACCTGTTCTACCAATTCGATGTATATAATCTTTGGGAGATCTTGGTAATTCATAATTAATCACATAAGGCAAAAATTGTATATCTATACCACGAGCCAATAAATCAGTGGTTACTAGTACACGAGTTTTACCTGCTTTAAAACGGTTTAAGGCTTCTAAACGGGCACCTTGGCTCTTTTTACTATGAATGGCACGCGCTTCTATTCCGTTTTTGTTTAATTTTTCTGTTACAGAATCCGCTTTGAAGGTCGAAGAAGTAAAGACCAATACTTGTTGCATATTTTCTTTATGAATCAAAAAACGCAATAAAGGACCTTTTTTTTCCTCCGATATAAAGTATCCTGTTTGAACGATTTTGTCAATCGTGTATTCGTCAGTATCTATTTTAATCACCGTTGGCTGTTGTAAAACCAACTGTGTAATTTTTTCGATGTCTTCACTTAAAGTAGCTGAAAATAAAATATTTTGACGTTTGTTTGGACACAATGAAATTATTTTATTCACTTCTTCTTGAAATCCTAAATTCAACATTTTATCAGCTTCATCAAATACCAACGTTTCTACTTCACTTAATGAGATTGCTTTTGATGCTATCAAATCTATGAGTCGACCAGGAGTTGCAATCAATAGTTGAACACCTTGTAGTTTAATCATTTGAGGATTAATTGAAACCCCACCATATACAGCCAATGATTTAACCGATTGGCTTAAACCTTCACTAAATAAATTAACAACTTCTCCTACCTGAACAGCAAGCTCACGAGTTGGAACCAAAATCAACGCCTTTATATGTCTATTTTTAGCAGGCTTTGAACCCTCTAGTTGATGTAAAAGCGGTAGCACATAACTTGCAGTTTTCCCAGAGCCAGTTTTAGCGATCCCAAGTACATCTTGCTTTTTTAAGATGGCAGGAATTGCCTGTTCTTGTATTGGATAAATTGATTTGTAATCTTGTTTTTCAATATTTTTGAGAAGAATTGGGGAAAGACCCAAGGAAGAAAAAGGCATCTTAATTGATTTTTGTAAAGGTAGTAATAAAAATAGACCTTATTAAAATCTGTTTTAATGATAAAAGGTAAATGCTTAAACATTCATCAATCATTAAAAATTAAAAATTAATCATCAATAATTAAACATTATCCAAGCTCCACGCTTGAGGTTTTTCCGCAAACCAAGGTTTTATTGTTGGCCAAATTGTCTGAAAAAGTTCAGAATCCCTGTATTTATTTAGATCTTCTTCTGAATTCCAAAGACTATATGTAATGAAAATGGACTGATTGTTTATGTCACGAAGCATATACATTTTCTGACAGCCAGGGAACCCATTAACTTTCGTTACTATTTGATCGAAAAGTACTAGAAAATCAGTTACTTTTTCTTCTTGAAAGTGAAGTTTGACAATTCTCGTGATCATTAAAATAAAGATTCTAGTGTTTCTTTTGAACCACGAGGAGAATATTCTACTCGTACGATGTCGTTTACAGAAATACCAAACAGAGAACTAGCTCCATTTTTTCGATCTTTAGCCCCTTGATTGATGGCTATTTCGAGTAAGTTGTTAGAATTGAAAATGGCAACTTTCTCTCCTTTAGGTACATCGGTGTAAGACGTGGAAATTTCATCAATGTAATATTCTTTTTTTCTAAAAAAGATCGTGAAGGGTACATCTTTCCCTGCTTGATAGAAGGTTTCTTTATCTATATTAGTGATTAAATTCCCGAAATGATCGATATGAATTACATTTCCCTTCAAAACATTCGGTTCGATAGTTGGGTGAAATGAAATTTGTCTTTTGAACGTTGCTTGTTGTGTAGCAAAAGTGTCGATTTCTTTTCCTAATGCAAGTTGACATGCAGCAGGTACAAGGATGTTTTTAACAGGGAAATTGAAAACGTTTTTATTGGATAGTACATCGTCTAATCTCCAAAAACCTTCGATTTCATTTTCTTGTACAATTAAACTAAAAACACCATTATCAGTTCCAACAAAATAATGTCCTTTGTACTTTAGAACCGAGGGGTATGAACTCATGTTTTCAGATTCAAAATGAATGATAGGTTCACTTTGTACTCCGATAATATGTATGGTGCCTTCTGGAAAATCTTCGAAACAATTTTTAAGAAAATAAGCAGCTTGATTGGTTGAAAATGACTGTACTTCATGTGAGATGTCAACGATATGGACATTGGTAATGCGTTTTAATATAGCACCTTTGATAGCAGCCACATAGTGGTCTTGCGTTCCCATATCGGTAGTTAGTGTGATGATGTGCATACTTTTCGTTACTGTTGATTGACAAAAAAATATAACTTTGTTACAAATTTAAAATTTAATTCAGTTTAATATTCATCAATAGAAATTAATAGATTAACGTTTGGAGAAAGTTATAACCATTGAAGGAATCAATCCCGTAGAGTTTTTTGGTGTAAATAATGTCTATTTACAATTATTAAAACGTTACTTCCCTAAATTAAAGTTGGTTGCTCGAGGAAACAACATTACGGTATTAGGGGAAGAAGATGTGATTGATCTTTTTGAAAAGAAAATAATTCAATTATCTGATTATTACCATCGTTTTAATACACTGAATGAAAATATAATAGAGCAAGTACTTCTTGAAGATGCCAATATCAAACCTGAGGTTACTGGGGATGAAGTCTTGGTTCATGGAAATGGAGGTACTAAAATCAAAGCGAAAACAATCAATCAACAGCGTTTAGTAAGTGCTGCAAGCAAAAACGCGATGGTGTTTGCGGTAGGACCAGCTGGTACTGGTAAAACTTACACAGCGATTGCTTTGGCAGTGAAGGCTTTGAAGGCGAAAGAAGTGAAGCGAATCATTTTGACTAGGCCCGCTGTAGAGGCTGGAGAAAACTTAGGTTTTTTACCCGGTGACATGAAGGAAAAATTAGATCCATACATGATGCCTTTGTATGATGCTTTGCGAGATATGATTCCACCAGACAAATTGCTTCAAATGATGGAGTATGGAATTATCGAAATAGCACCTTTAGCATTTATGAGAGGAAGAACATTGGATAATGCTTTCGTTATACTAGATGAAGCCCAAAATGCAACGGTGATGCAAATGAAAATGTTTTTAACGCGTATGGGACAAACAGCTCAATTCATCATTACAGGAGATATGTCGCAGGTAGATTTACCAAGCAAACAAAAATCAGGATTAAAGTATGCGTTAGATGCTTTGAAAGAAGTGGAGGGAATCGGCGTTATTCGATTGAATCAAAACGATGTAATCAGACATCCTTTAGTTAAGAAAATCATAGATGCTTTTGCTGTAAAAGAGGAGCAAGAGAAGAGTATTGATAAGAGTCTTTAGTGGTTAGTCAATAGTGAATAGTCGTTAGTCATTAGTTAAAAGATATTTTTATATAAAAGTCATAAATCATAATTCATAAATCATAACTTGATATGAGTAATACAATAAAAAATACCAATTTTCAATTTCCAGGACAATTGTCTGTTTATAATGGAAAAGTAAGAGATGTTTATACCTTAGAAAATGATTTAGTAGTAATGGTAGCATCAGATCGAATTTCTGCTTTTGACCATATATTACCAAAAGGTATTCCTTATAAAGGACAAGTATTAAATCAAATAGCGACTATTTTCTTGGATGCTACAAAAGATATTGTGCCAAATTGGTTGTTAGCTTCTCCAGACCCTACTGTTTCAGTTGGTTTGAAATGTGAACCAATTCGTGTGGAAATGGTGATTCGTGGGTATTTGTCAGGACATGCCGCGAGAGAATATAAAGCAGGTAGAAGAACGATTTGTGGAGTTGAAATGCCTGAGGGAATGAAAGAAAATGATCGTTTTCCGGAGCCTATCATTACACCAACTTTAAAAGCGGATGCAGGTCATGATGAAGATATTTCTAGAGAAGAGATCATTGCTAATAATTATGTTCCAAAAGAGATTTACGAACAATTAGAGGCATATACTCGTGCTTTGTTTCAACGTGGAACAGAAATGGCAAAAGAAAGAGGATTGCTGTTAGTTGATACAAAATATGAATTCGGATTGAAAGATGGAAAAATCTATTTGATTGATGAAATTCATACTCCGGATTCATCTCGTTATTTCTATGCAGATGGATATGAAGAACGTCAAGCAAAAGGTGAAGATCAAAAACAACTTTCGAAAGAATTTGTAAGACAATGGTTGATTGAAAACGGTTTTCAAGGATTAGAAGGACAAACCATTCCTGAAATGCCAGTGGATTTTGTAAACTTGGTTACAGAAAGATACATTGAATTATTTGAGAAAATTTCGGGTAGAAAATTCGAAAAAGCAGATAATTCAAACATTACAGCACGTATTCAAGAAAACGTAGAAGCGTATTTGAAGTCAAAATAAAAACATCAAATAATAGATTTTAAGGCTGTTTCGTTTAAGAAATGGCCTTTTTTATTTCCTGATTAAAATCATTTTTTTACCTAATTCTCATCACTCCGTAACTTTAAGTAATGTGCCAACTTTGTAGTATAAAAATTACATATTATGAGTACAAAACATATAGAAGCAAACATGATAGCCGAATCAGAGTTTAATCGCTTTGGATTAATAAGTTTAATCATTTTGATCGTAGGCTGCTTTGGAGGAGTAGCAGTTGGTTTGGGAGCGATTAAATACATTTCTACCTTGATTTTGGTGATTGTTCCAACAATGGCTACCTTGAGTTTACTGCTTGCCGTTGCACCGATGAAGTGGATTTGGAGAGGGGCAGTAGTATGCGTAAGTATAGATACAATTTTAATTCTGTACTTCTTATTGGTTAAGTAAATTTCATAGATCACGTTTGAGTGGTTTGATTTTTAAGTGGGAAGAGCCAGACGGAATGTCTGGCTTTTTTTATGTTTTATCGTGAATGCTTCTTACCTTTGTGTGGTGAGAAATGCCTTGATTTTTTTTATTTTAGTTTTATGCCTTGCTTGTTCTAATAAAGAAGAAAAAGTATTGAAATTAGATGATTTAGTTTCTGGTTCTAAAGAAAAAAAGTGTAAACTAGATACTAATCAAGTTCAATCCAATACAAATTCAATATCTTATTTTGTTCGATTGTTTGCTGATTCCTTAGGTATAGATCATAATATCATTTCAGTTGATTCCTCCTTTGATTTTCCAGAGCGTTTCCATCCTATTAAAAAAGATAAGGTAACTTTTAATCAAATGGATTTATTAGCTTACAAACATTGGAAATGGTCCGATTCTGTAAAAGCAAATCAAGCTTTTTTTAATTGGTTGGATCAATTTGGAGAATGTAAAACAAGTTTGATTGTTGGCGAAGAAGTTTCTATATCTAAAAAAGGTTTTTTAGTGTTAGTCCAGGATAAAAGTATAGTCTATCTTGAATTTGGTCGTACCTTTAAGCCAGAATTTTATCTCCATAAATTAACCGATTGTGGATTTGGAAAACATTGGAAATATATGCTTTATCAGCAACCATTAAAGAAAACTATTTGGATTGATTGTATTTCAGACACAACAAATTGTCCACTGTATAAAACTGATCTTAAAGTATTGAAATCTACTCAAAAATTAAAAAAATGAAATTAGTAAACCGTAGTTATTTGACTGTTAAGCCAAAGCAAGCATTTTGGGATTGGGCTAATGCAATTCAACCTGAAGTAACTTTTAAAGAAGGTGATGATGTAGAGTCAAACATTTATTTGGTAGAAGAGGATTTTTATGATTTAATTCCTGTATTGGAAAAAAATTACAAAAAGATTTTCTCAAATGAATTATCAGCAGTTACAGAGGAAAATAATTTATGGCCAGAAAAAGTAAGTTTTGAATTATTTTTAGAATGGTTTTCTGTTGATTATGGTTCAATGGTGATGGACCTTGAGAAAAGCGATTTAAAAGCGGATTTTATTGATTAATATGTATTTAAAACAAATATCATTAATCAATTTTAAAAATTACGATGAGGTTTCTTTTGAATTTTCAAAAGGTATTTCTTGTTTTGTAGGGTATAATGGTATAGGTAAAACCAATATTTTAGACGCTGTACATTACCTCAGCATGTGCAAATCGTATCTAAATCCAATTGATAAACAGAATATTCGCTTTGGCGAACGTTTTTTTGTAATTCAAGGTACTTGGGATCTTGAAGAGAAAGAAGTAGATATTTATTGTGGGGTAAAAGCAGGTGAGAAAAAGATTTTCAAGCGAAATAAAACAACTTATGAAAAATTAGCCGACCACATCGGACAATTTCCTTCGGTAATGATTTCTCCGTACGATCGTGATTTGATTTCTGAAGGAAGTGAGTTACGAAGAAAATGGGTAGATGGCATCATTTCTCAATACAATCATGCGTATTTAGATATTTTAATGCGTTACAATAAAGTTTTGGATCAACGAAATATGTTGCTTAAGAAATTTTATGAAAATGGCTTTTTTGAGAGAGAGAGTATGGAGGTTTGGGATGAGCAATTGGTTCATTATGGAAATCAAATACATAAAGAAAGACTCGCTTTTCTTGAAGATTTTATACCAACATTTCAATACTACTATACTTACATTGGAAAAGATTCTGAAAATGTACAAGTGGAATATCGTTCTCAATTGAATGAAGAAACCTTTGAAAAGTTATTAGAATTAAACCAACGCAAAGATGCTTTTGCAACACATACCACGTCTGGAATTCACAAAGATGATTTTGTTTTTACCATCAATGAATTACCAATCAAGAAATTTGGTTCACAAGGACAACAAAAATCGTTCGTTATCGCATTGAGATTAGCACAATTTGATTGGCTGACCAAAAAGTTAAATCAAAAACCGATTTTATTATTGGATGATATTTTTGATAAATTGGATAACCAACGTGTTACGAAGTTAATGCATCTTGTTTCTGATAATGTTTTTGGACAAGTTTTAGTGACAGATACAGATAAGAATAGGGTAGAATCCATTTTTAATTCAATTGAAGCAGATTTTCAATTGTTTGATTTAGAAACAATAAAAGTGAACGAAACAAATGGATGAGAAAAAACGTAGTTCGGGTGAACAACCATTAGGTGATTTAATTGATAAGTTACTCAAAGCATATCAATTAGACGGAAAAATGAAAGAGTTTGATGTAATTTCTAAGTGGGAAGAAATGATGGGAAGAGCTGTGTTTCTAAGAACAAAACAAATTTATATTAAAAATAAAATTCTTTTTCTTCAAATAGACTCTTCTATCATGCGAGAAGAGTTAAAGTATGGTAAGGCAGTGATTATTCAACGAGTAAATGAATATGCCGGTTCTGAAATCATAAAAGACGTTTGGTTTTCTTAAATTTTTGTTAAATAATTATATTCTTTCTTTGTAATTCAAAAAATAGCTATAAATTTACCAAGGTAAATAAATTAAATTAATTATGAAAAAAGTAACATTAGTTTTAGGGTTGGCGTTAGGTCTTTTCTCTTTTAAATCATCTGAAACAGCAACTTGGACGATTGATCCAGTTCACTCAAGAGTAGGTTTTGGAATTACACATTTAGGAATTAACGAAGTAATCGGATACTTCACAAAGTACGAAGCGAAAGTTACGGCTTCTAAAGAAGATTTTTCGGATGCACAATTCGAATTATCAGGTGATGTAGCAAGTGTAAGCACTGGTTTTGACGGATTAGATGGTCATTTAAAAGCGCCTGATATGATGGATGCAGCTGCAACACCAAAATTTACATTCAAGAGTACTTCTGTAAAAAGTAAAGGGGGTAAAAATTTAGAAGTAAAAGGAGATTTAACTTTACACGGTATCACAAAGCCGGTAACATTAGACGCAACTTTCAATGGTGCTTTGGTTCATCCAATGTCTAAGAAAAATGTGGCTGGGTTTAAATTAACAGGAAAAATCAACCGTAAAGATTTTAACGTTGGTAAAGATTTACCAGACATGGTAGCAAGTGATATCGTTACGATTAACGCAACAACAGAATTTGCAAAAAACTAATATGAAAAGATTTTTTTCTTTGGCAACGCTATCTATTTTATGGGTAGCGTTTGCTTTTTCACCAAGTGAGAATATCGCATGGAAAATTGATAAAAAATATGCAGTAAAATTCTTTAACAAGTCTGTAGCAGGAGAATTTCTAACTTTTAAGGGGGAAGTGATTTTTGACCCTATCCAATTAGATAAAAATCGTTTTAACTTATCAGTTGATCCAATGTCTGTTAATACAGGAAACAAAATGCAAAAC
>CANGZT010000016.1 GCA_947458955.1 Flavobacteriia bacterium
CAAAAATTAATGCGTCAGTGGTCAATGCGTATCAAAGCATATGCTGAACGTTTATTGACAGGTTTAGAAACCTTGGATTGGACTGATTCTGTAAAAGATATTCAACGCAACTGGATTGGAAAATCAACCGGTTGTTCATTATTCTTCTCCCTTTGGAGGGGGACAGAGGGGGAGGACGCTTCTTCTGAATACAAAATCGAAGTATTCACAACACGTCCTGATACCGTTTTTGGAGTTTCGTTTGTAGTTTTAGCACCAGAGCATCCATTGGTTGATGAAATTACTACTGAAGAATACAAAGAGGCTGTGGAGAATTACAAAAAAGCAGCATCGTTAAAAACTGAAAGAGATCGTCAATCTGACGTGAAAAATATTACAGGTCAATTCACGGGAGCATATGTACTTCACCCATTCACCAATGAAAAAGTACAAATTTGGATTGGAGATTATGTCCTTGCTTCTTATGGAACAGGTGCTGTAATGGCTGTTCCGTGTGGAGATCAACGTGATTGGGATTTTGCCAATCATTTCAACCTAGAAATCAAAAATATTTTTGAAAACGTTGATATTTCTGAAAGTGCTTACACTGACAAATCAGGAAAAATAGCACATTCAGATTTCCTTTCTGGTTTAGAAATCAAAGATGCAATGAAAAAAGCCATCGAAGAGATTGAAAAACGTGGTTTAGGAAAAGGTAAAACAAATTACCGTTTACGTGACGCTGTTTTCTCTAGACAACGTTATTGGGGTGAACCTTTCCCAGTATATTACAAAGATGGGTTACCAACGATCATTGAAACACAACATTTGCCAATCATATTACCAGAAGTTGAGAAATATTTACCAACAGAAGACGGTGAGCCACCATTAGGAAATGCGAAAACGTGGGCGTGGGATACAACTAAAAATTCAGTTGTTTCTAACGAGCTGATTGACAATAAAAACGTATTTCCATTAGAATTAAATACGATGCCAGGTTGGGCAGGAAGTTCGTGGTATTTCTTACGTTATATGGATGCGAACAATGAAACAGAATTCGTAAACAAAGAAAAAGCAGATTATTGGAAAAGTGTCGATTTATACATCGGTGGTTCTGAACATGCTACAGGTCACTTATTGTATGCTCGTTTTTGGAATATGTTCTTGTTCGACCAAGGATATATTTCCTTTGCTGAACCTTTCCAAAAAATGATCAACCAAGGAATGATTTTGGGAAGAAGTAGTTTTGTTTACAGAACCTTGGAAGGAAATACAATTGTATCGGCATCCAAGAAAAATGAATATAACACCATTCCGCTTCACGTGGATATCGCTTTGGTTGACAACGATAAATTAGATATAGAGGGTTTCAAAAAATGGCGTTCGGATTATGCTGATGCTGAATTTATATTAGAAGATGACGGAACCTATGTGTGTGGTCACGAGGTTGAAAAAATGTCTAAATCTAAATTCAACGTTCAAACTCCAGATGAATTAGTAGAAAAATTTGGGGCTGATACATTAAGAATGTATGAAATGTTCTTAGGTCCTATCGAACAAGCAAAACCATGGGATACAAAAGGGATCAATGGGGTTAGCAATTTCTTACGTAAATTCTGGCGTTTGTTCCACCAAGGTGCAGACTATGCTTTTGAAATAACAGAAGGAGAACCAACAAAAGAGGCTCTAAAAACATTACATAAAACCATTCAAAAAGTAACAGCTGATTTAGAGCGTTTTTCTTTCAATACAGGTGTTTCTAACTTTATGATTGCTTGTAATGAATTAAGTGACCAAAAATGCAATAACAGGCAAATTTTAACAGATTTAGTGGTATTGTTATCACCATATGCTCCTCACATTTGTGAAGAATTATGGGTAAAACTAGGTCACGAAGCGGGTTCCATCAATAAGGCAACGTATCCGAAATTTAACGAAGCCTATTTAGTTTCCGATTCATTCTCCTACCCTATTTCTTTCAATGGAAAAGTGCGTATCAAAGTAGATTTACCCTCTTCAATGAATGCAAAAGAAATTGAAGATCATGTGATGGGTATGTCAGAATTAAATAAATACTTAGAAGGAAAACAACCGAAAAAATTGATCGTCGTTCCTGGAAGAATTGTAAATATTGTAGTTTAATAATATTGTGATATGATTTAGTTTCCCTCCTTGAGGAGGGATAAAGGGAGGTGACAATAAGTTCAAAATGTTGTCACCCTCCTCTTTCCTCCCTCTAGGGAGGAAGAAAAATTACTTATAATACGTCTTTCGTTTAATATCCAACAATAACGCTTTCTCTGCGTCTGCAAGTTTTTGGATGGATAGATAATCTCCACCGCCACTCATAGCTACTTGTTGCATATTTTTAGCATCAGTAGGCGTATTTTGAATACCTATAACAGAAATGATCATTCCTTTTGCTTTAAATTCATCTAACGTCTGAACATAATCCCTTGAAGATTTATTAAATGCTCCATCCGTGATGATATAAACCAAGTTTACACCTTCTTCTATAAAAGATTGATTATTTAATTTACACCCTAATTTAATTCCTTCTCCACCTGCTGTCATTCCACCTGCTTTGATCGTTGTAATCACTTTTTGTAACTGTGTTTTATTTACTCCGTTGGTCGGTTTGAGTATTACCTCCGCTTCATTAGCATAGGAAACCAAACTGATTTTGTCTTGTTCACGCAACATAGATGCTAATTCCAGCAAACTAAATTTCATCAATTCCATCCTGTCACCGATCTTCATCGAAGTAGAAATATCAATCACAAACGTAACATTCACCGGTTTAAAATAACGCTCGTCAAATGTTTTTAAAGGAATGCTATCCAAAGATAATTTAGGAACATCAACAACCGGAATTACTGAATCAACTTCGATACTATCTTTTTTAGTTTCAACTAAATTTTCTTTATTAATTTTTTCTTCATAAATAATTGTATTATTGATAATTTCTTTATCTAAATAAATAGTTACAATATTATTTTTTATATTCACATATTGACCTTTTTCAGCCGATTGATACCCTTGTTTTAAAACATAAAAATAAGTAAATCCCAAGGGAAAATCCTTACTTACTTTTCCACTTTCAGTTGTTTTCCAAACCGCCTTTTTTAATCCATTTTGTAGTAACAACACTTTCGCATCAGGAATGGGTTCTTTCGTAATCGCATCATAAACTTCCACACGTAATCGAAAATCGGTCGCGTGCGGAGCGGGGCGATCACCGAATGTAGGACAAGCTTGCATTCTTGCCAAAGGATCTGTAAGTTGTTCTTTTAATACGCCAGAAATATGTATAATTGTCGGTTCCGATTTATCACTTGTAAAGACACTTACTTCATACGAAAATCGTCCTAAATTCTTCGGATTGGGTTGTACCCTAAAAATCATCACAGAATCTTTATCTGCACCTTTGTTTGTATATAAACAAGCTACTTCTCGTGGATTCTTATAATTTAGAATATAAGCTTTTTGATTACCTATATTCGTAATACGAATATCACGAAAACGCTCTGATCCATCTTGCAATTCACCAAAATCAAGGGTAGTTGTTTCAAATTCAAGTTGAGAAAATACTTGAAGAAAAACAAAAAAAGAAACTGTAAAAATGAATAAAGATTTCATTTATGGAATTTTTGGTACGATGCGTCTATACCAAAAAAAGTGCCACACTGCAAAAGCAATTGCACTACCTACTATAGCGCCACCGATTACATCAGATAAATAGTGTACACCCAGATAAATACGAGAGAATGCAACCAAACAAGCAATACCTAACAATACATAAATCACACGAGGAAACAGAGCTTTTAAAGACAAACCATAAAAGACAGCCATAGCGAAGAAATTAGCGGCGTGAGAAGAAACAAAACCAAATTCACCGCCTTGATAAAAATTCCCTGGACTTTGCTCGTAAAAATGCAATTTAGGTCCTAAAATCAAATGATGCGATGGCCTAACTCTTGCTACTAACTTTTTGATTATTTGAGACGAAACCAAATCAGACATCCCAATAATTACAAACATAGTCAACACAAAATACAAACAATGAACAGGACCAAAAGTACGGTATGCATAATACAACATCCCATAATAAAGTGGAAACCAAATCCATTTACCTGAAACCAACCACATAACCTCGTCTAACCAAGGTGTGTGCAACCCATTGATAAATAAAACAATGGATTGGTCAATTGTTTCAAGCCATGTTATCATTTTGTAAAGTCTTCCAAATCAAATCTTTTAACTCTAACAATCCTTGTTGAGCTACAGAAGAAATAAAGACATAAGGAATTGCAGGAATTTCTGCTCGCATTGCTTCTTTCAATTCATCGTCCAACATATCAGACTTTGTAATGGCAAGAAGTCGGTCTTTATGTAATAATTCAGGATTATAAAGGCGAAGTTCGTTTAACAAAACTTCATATTCTTTAGCAATATCATTAGAATCAGCAGGAACCATAAAAAGTAACACCGAGTTACGTTCAATATGTCGTAAAAAACGTAAACCTAGACCTTTTCCTTCGTGAGCACCTTCAATAATACCCGGAATATCAGCCATTACAAATGATTGATAATTACGGTAAGGAACAATCCCTAAATTAGGACGTACAGTAGTGAACGGATAGTTTCCAATCTCAGGTTTTGCAGAACTCAATACAGAAAGTAATGTACTTTTTCCAGCGTTAGGAAAACCAACTAAACCAACATCAGCAAGGATTTTTAATTCTAAAATCATCCACGCCTCTTGCCCTGGTTCACCCGGCTGAGCAAATTGTGGCGCACGGTTTGTACTTGATTTGAAATGGCTATTTCCTTTACCTCCGCGACCTCCTGGTACTAAAATACGTTCCTCTCCATCTTCAGAGATTTCAAAAAGAACTTCGCCCGTTTCCCCATCTTTAGCGATTGTACCCAAAGGCACTTCAATGTACTTATCTTCTCCTTCTGCTCCCGTTTTCAATTGTCCAGTACCATGGACACCATGACCTGCTTTAATATGTTTCTGAAATTTCAAGTGTAAAAGTGTCCACAATTGTGCATTTCCTTTCAAGATAATATGACCTCCACGGCCACCATCCCCTCCATCAGGACCACCCAACGGGATATACTTCTCACGGCGGTAGTGAGTTGAACCACCACCACCATTACCAGAAGTACAATTTATTTTTACGTAATCTACGAAATTATCAGAAGCCATCTTTTTATTTTATGGCGTCAATCGCCGTATATAAACGGTTAGAAATCTCATCAATTTCTCCAATACCGTTAATTGAAACAAACTTGCCCTGTGCTTGATAAAAATCTTTCACTGGTTTTGTTTCATTGTTGTAAACGTTAATTCTGTTTTGAATAATTTCAGGATTTACATCGTCAGGTCTACCACTAGACTGTCCTCTCAACAACAAACGTTTTCTCAATTCTTCCTCCTCTACTTCTAATGCTAACATCACAGAAATAGTAGTGTTTAAAGTATTTAAGAAAGTATCTAATGCAACTGCTTGCGCGTTTGTTCTTGGAAACCCATCAAAAATAAATCCATTTGATTCAGGATGCTTCATAACTTCTGAACGTAACATATTAATAGTTACTTCATCTGGAACTAATGCTCCTTTGTCCATATAACTTTTAGCCAACATACCAAGTTCTGTTTCCCCCTTGATATTTGCTCTAAATATGTCACCAGTAGATAAATGAACTAATCCGTACTTTTCGATCAATCGTTCAGATTGAGTTCCTTTTCCTGCTCCCGGAGGGCCAAATAAAACAATATTCAACATAATTCTAGAAGTGGACCCTTGTCCAGTTTTTTGTTTTGTAAATAGTAGTTAATTGATTTTAATAGTTTATATTATTATCAATCCAAAAGTGTTTTTAATTAATCGATTTTGACAGAAATCATTAAATATCAATACTCTCTTAATTAGTTTGCAAAGGTATGATTTTTATACGAAAAAAATGAGTTTACTTAAACAATTAACAAAAAATCATAGTTATATAGTATGAATTAAATCTTATATCTCATACCGGGTAACTGCTGGACAATTCCCTCCAATTCTAATTTCAGTAACAAGCCTGATAATTTACTTGAATTCATTTCAGTTTTTAAACTCAAAACATCTAAAGAAATTTCTTTTTTTGTTTGTATGATATCTAGAATAAATTGTTCTTCCTTTGTTAAGTTTGGGAATAAACTTTTTTGAATGGACACACTTTCATTTTTTGTATCCCAATTCATCCAACTTATAAAATCTTTACTATTTGTTATCAAGTGTGCTTTTTGATTTTTAATTAATAAATTACAGCCTTTTGAATACTCATTTTCTACATTACCTGGAAAGGCAAATACATCTCTTGAATAATCATTTGCAAGTTCTGCAGTAATCATAGATCCTCCTTTTAAACCACTTTCAATGACAATGGTCGCATCACACATTCCAGCAACAATCCGATTCCTCATAGGGAAATGCTCTCGATCTGGTAATGTACCTGGCAAAAACTCAGAAATAAGTCCACCATTTAATAACATTTTTTCA
This sequence comes from Flavobacteriia bacterium, assembly GCA_947458955.1. Lineage (GTDB taxonomy): Bacteria > Bacteroidota > Bacteroidia > Flavobacteriales_D > Crocinitomicaceae > CANHVK01. The sequence goes on from CANGZT010000016.1 coordinate 6,531, forward strand.
GAAATTGACTTATGTACAGCAGGGTAAATACGGTCTAACCCATGACCGAGAACACCAACAGTTTGTATACCTAATTCAACACATTTCTGATGTGCATAAACATCTATTCCATATGCCAAACCACTAACAACCAATATATTTTGATTAACTAACCCCTCTAAAAACGAATCAATACAACGCTTTCCATAACTGGTAGCATTCCTAGTACCTACAACTGAAATAACTTTTGGTTGATTATAATGAATTTTGCCCTTTTTAAATAATAAAATTGGTGCGTCTTCACATTGATTTAAACGATATGGAAATTCATCTGATTGATAGAAAACAGAATTTATTTCATTTTTTTCTAAATAATTAACGTATTCCTTAGCTTTTTGAATAGCCTCATTTCGATTAAGTTGGATCAATGTTTTCTCTCCTATGCCGGGAATTTCCCTTAATCGTTTTTTGGGTACGCTAAAAAATTCTTCCAAATCGAAATATTGCAAAATAGTTCTTAATTTCCTTGGACCAAAATTTGGAATTAAAGTCAATGCAATTTCTTCAATCAATGCCATTTCAATTTTTTATATTGAAGTTAGACAGAATTAAAGAATTTAAAACTATTGAATATCTTAAAAATTTTAATTAAATTATAATTAAGATTTTAAATGTATAAATCTAGGTTTTATATATTTGAATCATGTTAAATCAGCGAGATAAGGAAATTTTAGAAAAAATAAATAAAATATTAATCACCCTTTTTATTATTTTTTTTATCAGTATTCTTTTCTTACTATTTAACTAACATTACTTATTAAAAAAGTCCACCTTGAATAAAACCAAGGTCTTTTCCTAAGTGTTTATAAGCTTTCTCAGTAGCTTTTCTTCCTCGTTGCGTACGAATCAAAAATCCTTCTTGAATTAAAAATGGCTCATATACCTCTTCTAAAGTCCCTGCATTTTCACCAATAGCAGTTGCAATAGTTGTTAAACCAACTGGTCCACCCTTAAATTTATCAATAATAGCCATCAAAATACGATTATCCATTTCGTCTAATCCATATGCATCCACATTTAAAGCATCCAATGCATAATTCGTGATTTTTAAATCAATACTGCCATTACCTTTTATTTGAGCAAAATCTCGAACTCTTCTTAATAAAGCATTCGCAATTCTGGGAGTACCACGACTACGACTAGCTATTGAATAAGCAGCATCTTCATTAATCTTAATATTTAATAAATCTGAAGACCTTTCAACAATAGAAGTTAACGTTTTAGAATCATAATACTGTAATCGCGCATTGATTCCAAATCGAGCTCTTAGGGGTGATGTTAACAAACCTGAACGTGTGGTTGCTCCGATTAATGTAAAAGGATTTAAGGTAATTTGAACAGTTCTAGCATTCGGACCAGAATCGATCAAAATATCTATTACATAGTCTTCCATGGCAGAATATAAATACTCCTCTACAACAGGGCTTAAACGATGAATTTCGTCAATAAAAAGTACATCACCCCTATCAAGATTTGTAAGTAAACCAGCCAAATCACCAGGTTTGTCTAAAACGGGACCACTCGTAACCTTAAAACCAACCCCTAATTCATTAGCTATTATATTTGCTAAAGTAGTTTTACCTAGACCAGGAGGTCCATGTAATAAAACATGATCTAAGGGTTCACCTCGTTGAGTAGCAGCCTGAACAAAAACTTCTAAATTATCTACTACTTGACTTTGACCAGCAAAATCTGTAAGTTTTTTTGGACGCAAAACTTTATCATAATCATTTTCAGATGATGTAGATGCTTCCTTACGATAATCAAAAGATTCTTCTTCCACAAGACAATTTTTTTACAAAAATAGAAGAAGCTGCCCTTTTGAGACAGCTTCTATAAAAAAATATTTTAAACTTTTAATGTTCTTCTTCACCTTCCCCTAAAGGAACAGTTTGTAAAACATAATCTTCATCCATTCCTGGCTTAGAATAATCATAAGGCCATCTGTGAACTTCAGGTAAAGCACCTGGCCAGTTACCATGAACGTGTTCAACTGGAGTAGTCCATTCTAAAGTATTCGATTTCCAAGGGTTTTGAACCGCTTTAGGACCTCTGTAAACACTGTAGAAAAAGTTAAAAATGAAAATTGCTTGACCAATTGCAGCTATAATAGCAAATACAGTAATAATAACGTTTAAATCCATAATCATTTCATACGAATTTGTATCAAATTCGCCATAAACTGAATAGTCATAATATCTTCTAGGTGCACCGGCAATACCTACAAAGTGCATAGGGAAGAAAACACCATAAGCACCAACAATAGTAACCCAAAAATGTGCAAACCCTAAACGTGTATTTAACATTCTTCCGTACATTTTAGGGAACCAATGATATACACCTGCAAACATTCCGAAAACAGCAGACATACCCATTACAATATGGAAGTGAGCAACAACGAAATACGTATCATGGATTGCAATATCTAAAGCAGAATCTGCTAAGATTATTCCTGTAACACCACCTGTAATAAAAGTTGAAACTAAACCTATTGCAAAGAGCATAGCAGGAGTAAAAATGATACTTCCTTTCCATAGTGTAGTTAAATAGTTAAATACTTTAACAGCAGATGGAATCGCAATTAATAAAGTTGTAAATACGAAAACACTACCTAAGAAAGGGTTCATACCTGTTACGAACATATGGTGACCCCATACAATAAAAGATAAGAAACCAATTGCTAATATAGAACCGATCATTGCTCTATAACCAAATATAGGCTTTCTAGCATTGGTAGCAATAATTTCAGATGATAAACCTAAAGCAGGTAATAATACAATATAAACCTCAGGGTGACCTAAGAACCAGAATAAGTGCTCATATAATAAGGGAGAACCACCATGATTTTCTAACATTTCACCTCCAACAATGATATCAGAAAGATAGAAACTTGTTCCAGCTAATCTGTCCATCATTAGTAAAACTGCAGCTGATAATAATACAGGGAAAGATAAGACACCCAAAATAGCAGTAACAAAGAAAGCCCAAACAGTTAATGGCATTCTTGTCATTGACATACCTTTCGTTCTAAGATTTAATACGGTAACAATATAATTTAATGAACCGATTAAAGAACCTGCAATAAATAAAGTCATCGAAACCAACCAAAGAGTCATACCTAATCCAGAACCTTCAACAGCTTGAGGTAAGGCAGAAAGTGGAGGATAAATTGTCCAACCTGCCATAGCTGGTCCTGTTTCAACAAACAATGAAATCATCATGATTACTGAAGAAATTGCAAATAACCAATATGAAATCATGTTTAAGAAACCGGAAGCCATATCTCTTGCACCCAACTGTAATGGAATTAAAAGATTAGAAAATGTTCCTGATAAACCACCAGTTAATAAAAAGAAAACCATTATTGTACCATGAATAGTAACTAAACCTAAATACATGTTTTCTTTTAAAATTCCTCCAGGAGCCCAAGTTTCACCTAAAAAGAATGATAGAAAATCAGAACTTTCACCAGGCCATGCTAATTGAATACGGAATAAAATAGAAAGTAACATTGCAACAAGTCCCATAAAAATAGCAGTAATCAAAAATTGCTTACCGATCATTTTATGATCTTGACTGAATATATACTTTGATACGAAACTTTCCTCATGGTGATCGTGATGATCATGAGCACTATGATGTCCGTGATTGTCGTGAGTTAATGCTGACATTTTCTCTAGTTTTTATTAAGTTAAATCAATTAAATTTTTGCCATTTGAGTACTATCTGCAGGAGCATCAGTAGTAGATGCAGGAGCAGCTGGTGCCTTATGGAACTCATCTTTAAATGTTGTTTTTGACTTCAACCAAGCTTTATATTGTGCAGGTGAATCAATAACAACAATCATTTTCATTTTATAATGAGCACCACCACAAATTTTATTACACATTAAAACGTAATTAAACTTAGGGTCATTACGACGCTCTCTCATTTCTTTAGTTGTTACTGTAGGAATAAACTTCATCTTTGTAGTCAAACCAGGAACAGTATTCATTTGTGATCTCAAATGCAAAAAGTAAGCAGAGTGAATTACATCTTTCGCTCTAAAACTTAATTCATACTCTTTATTTACTACTAAATGTAAAGTATCTTTTTGAATCAAATCGTCATAAGCATTCGCATCTAATTTAGCATTATGACGTGCTTTCATTTGATACAATAAACGTAGTAATCTAGTTTTACGATCTAAATCAACTTCCATTTTTTCTCTATCCTCAGGGATAAACATATTTTTAGGATTATTTAACTTAGATTCAAGTAACTTAATTCCCATAACGGTACTATCAGCTTTACCAAATTCCATATATTTAATAGCAGAATCTAGTGTTGCACTTGTTACCAAAGCTAATTCATTTTCTTGGGTAGTTAATTTATAATCAAATTTTCCCAAAATATTATCTTGACCTGCATAACGAGCTGTCCAATCAAATTGCTTTGAGAATAATTCAACTTTAATTGATTCTTTAGAAGAATCACCTGTTACATCGTTCCATGTTTTCAAACCAAGAATAATAATTACAGTTAATACTGATGCAGGAACTACAGTCCAAATTAACTCTAGCTTATTGTTGTGTGGGTAAAAATATGCTTTAACACCTGGTTTCTTAACATATTTCCATGCAAAAACAAACAATAGAGTATTTGTTAAAAAGAAAATTGCGAAAATGATACCGAAATTTAAATTTAACAACCAATCTGTTTCAACTCCGTGCACAGTTGCTGCATCACCTCTACCTGTCCAGCCATATTCAGCCATCAAGTAAAGAAATAAACCATAAAAAGCAAACATGAAAACTAATAATAAATTAGCATTTAATTTATTATCACGGTTTGTAATATCTTCTTCCCTTCTATTTCTAAGTTTAGAAGATAATTCGTATAATCTTACTAATTGGGCAACTGCAAGAACTCCCAACACGATTACTAAAAGGGTAACTAATTTAGAACTCATCTTTTTAAGTATAACAATGAATAAAGGTACAACAATTAAATATCGTGGTGAATACTTTCATCTAAGAATGGGTGATTCACAACAGATAATGGAGCTTTAGTTAAATTAGTTAAGACAACCTTAATAAATAAACCTAAAACGGTAAGTAATAAACCTATTTCCATAAAACCAATGTATGCAGCTTCACCCATAGAACCAGCCATAATCATGATATATACATCAACCCAGTGTCCAAACATAATAATTGCTCCAACAAATGTTAAAACTCCAGCATGTCTTTTTGCATCTCTAGACATTAATAACACCATTGGGAAGGCAAAGTTTATTAAAAACATTCCGAAATATAAAAAATTGAAATCTTTTATTCGTGTCATATAGTAAGTAACCTCCTCAGGGATGTTAGCGTACCAAATTAACATGAATTGAGAGAACCATAAATAAGACCAAAGGAAACTGGTTGCAAAAGTCCACTTACCTAAATCATGAATATGACTTTCATTAACATTTGGTAAGTAACCTTTTTTCTTCAAGTAAAGAGTGGTTGTAACTAAGACAACCATAGTAGTACACCACATACCAGCAAATACATACCACCCAAATAAAGTACTGAACCAATGAACATCAATTGACATGATCCAATCCCATGCAGATGTAGAACTAAAAACTGCAAAGAAAACTAAGAATAAAGCTCCTTTTTTGTAGTTTGTAAAATGTATTGTTGTTCCACCCTCAACATCTTCTAGTAATGATCTTTTTCTAAAACCTTTCCAAAAAATATAATAAGTAGCAAAGTAAACAACTGTTCTTACCCAAAAGAAGCCTTTATTTAAATAAACCGCTTTACCTTTCATAATTTCATCTTCAGCTACTTTTTTAGCATCCATCCATAAATATAAATGAGCACCATCTGCTAAAGTAATGTAAAGTAAAGTAACAGTCATTAAAATAATACCTACTGGTAAATAACCAGCTACAGCCTCAATAACTCTTTTCACTGTAGCATACCAACCAGTTTCAGTAGCGTATTGTAAAGCCAAGAAAAACAATGAACCTAAACCAATTCCAAAAAAGAAAAAGCTATCGATTAATAAATTTCCTGCCAAACGAGTACCTAAATGGTGACCGTGATCATGTCCTGCTTCTACGGCAATACCTATTCCCGTAAATAACAACCCTACAACCATTAAAACGATTGTTAAGATGTTTGCATTTTTTGTGACTTTGAATTCCATCTCTTTTTCTTTATTTATTATTTTTTAGGTGCATCAACTTTTGTACTATCTGAAGGTGCAGCAGTAGCTACAGCAGCTGAAGTTCCATCAGCATTGAAGGTTCCGTAAGCAGAATTTTGGAATTTTCTAATATAATGTACTAATGTCCAAATTTCTTTTTTACTTACTAATGAAGCATGACCACCCATTGCTCCTTTACCATAATAGATAGAGTAAAACATTTGACCATCACCCAAAGATGCTCTATCTGTATAATTAGGAACACCAGCGTAAGCTCCACTTGTAACCATAGGACCATTACCGTCACCTTTCTCACCATGACAGTGCTGACAATTTGCAGTATAAAGTTCTTTTCCTTTTTTGAAAATAGCTTCAGAATTTGCAGCAGTTAATTTTAATGGGTTTTTATCTTTTGCAGATTCATTATATTCATAATCAGCAGTAGCATTTTTAGTAAAGTCCCAACCAAATAAACCATGAGTTTGTGCGAAAGCAGCAGAAGGTAATCTGTGGTAAGGTAAACTCATCAATACCTCTGCAGTATCAGTCCCTACGAAAGGAATTGTATGTTTAGGCGGTGTTAAAGCTGATTGCGAATTTTTCATTGCATCATTCTGAACACCTCTAACCTCACCGTAGTCAACGTAAGCTTCGATAGCAGGAGAACGATACATATCAGGCATGTATTCAAGACCTGCGCTGTCTGGGTTTGAAGTACAAGAAAACAAAAGTAATCCTGTAACAGCCATTGCAGACAAATTTCCAACTATTTTATAAATTTTATTCATCTTCATTCTTTTTGTATGACTGAAAGAATTATTTAACTTCTTTTTGGTCTAATTCTACATAACCAGTTGTCTTAAGCAATTCATGTAATTCCTCCGCAGTGAAATTTGAATTCTCAGACAATCTTAATTCCATTACAAAACGATCATCCGTAGTTCGAGGGTCTGGGTTTTGAGCCGGTAGACCAGGAAGTGTTTTGTTTTTTAAGAAATATGTCAACGCCATACCGTGAGCTGCACACATTACTGTAAACTCAAAAGTTACAGGAATGAAAGCAAGCATATTTTGTAGGTAAGTATTATTTGGCTTACCTCCTACGTTCATCGGCCAGTCTTCAATCATAAAATAACGCATTGCAATAGTTGCTAGCATTGTACCAGTAATTGCATACAAGAAAGCCATTATTCCCAAACGTGTATTTTTAATACCAATAATAGGATCTATTCCATGTATTGGGAATGGAGAGAAAACTTCAGATACCTTAACTCCTTTTGCGACTAATTTTTTCGCGCCATCTTTAAGCACGTCATCGTCGTCATACATTGCATAAATAACTTTATCTGCCATGACCCTTTATTAATGATTGTTAGTATTATGGTTATCATCGTGTGCATGATCGTGACCATGCGTATCAGGTGCATTTTTATAAGATTCACCCGAAGATTTCAAAATTGTTTTTAACTCTGCGATTGGTAACACAGGGAAAAATCTTGCAAATAATAGGAAGAAAACAAAGAATAAACCTATCGTTCCAACATATACACCTAAATCAATGTGACTAGGGTAATGCATACTCCATGAAGATGGTAAATAATCTCTGTGTATTGAAGATACAATAATTACATAACGCTCAAACCACATACCAATATTTACAACAATCGAAATGATAAATGTAAATAGTAAACTTCTTCTCAACTTCTTGAACCACATTAACTGTGGAGAAATTACGTTACAAGTCATCATAGACCAATAAGCCCACCAATAAGGACCAGAGAAACGGTTAATAAATGCATATGCTTCATATTCTACACCTGAATACCAAGAAATAAATAACTCAGTAATGTAAGCAGTACCAACAATAGAACCCGTAACCATAATTACAATGTTCATATATTCTACGTGTCTTGTGTGGATGTAGGCTTCCAAACGCATCGCTTTACGCATAATCAACATCAAAGTTTGTACCATTGCAAACCCTGAGAAAACCGCACCAGCAACGAAATAAGGAGGGAAAATCGTAGTATGCCAACCAGGTATTACCGAAGTAGCAAAGTCGAACGATACTATCGAGTGAACCGAGAACACCAATGGTGTAGCTAAACCAGCTAATACTAAAGAAACTAATTCAAAACGGTTCCAATTTTTAGCTCTTCCAGACCAACCGAAAGATAAGATAGAATACATCTTCTTCGGAATAGGTCTCTTTACTCTGTCTCTCAACGTTGCAAAATCTGGAATTAAACCAATATACCAGAAAACCACTGACACTGATAAATAAGTTGAGATTGCAAAAACGTCCCATAATAATGGAGAGTTAAAGTTTACCCACAGTGAACCAAATTGGTTTGGAATTGGCATTGTCCAATAAGCTACCCAAATACGACCCATGTGTATCATTGGGAAAATTCCCGCCATGAAAACCGCGAAGATAGTCATCGCTTCTGCAGAACGGTTAATCGCCATTCTCCATTTTTGTCTGAACAATAATAAAACGGCAGAGATTAATGTTCCTGCGTGACCAATACCTACCCACCATACAAAGTTAGTGATATCCCACGCCCAACCGATTGTTTTGTTTAATCCCCAAACACCGATACCAGTCCCAATTAAGTAGAAAATACATCCTACTCCATATAAACCGATTACCAAAGCGATGGAGAACAATACGTACCAAGCTTTTGGAGCTTTGTCCTCGATTGGCTTACATACATCTGCAGTTATATCAGTGTATGTTTTATGACCTAAAATTAGAGGCTCTCTTATTGCTGATTCCTTATGCATTACTTCCTATTTTAAGCGATTAATGATGTGCTTTATTAGTATGAGCAGCGTGAGCTGTTTCTTTAACTACTTGTACTTTTTCAAGTTCAGTATTTTTCTCGTTTCTTACTTTTACTTTATACCATACGTTTGGTTTAACACCAACTTCTTCTAAAGCTTGGTAAGCACGTGTATCATCTGAACTTTTACGAACCAATGATTGGATGTCGTTCCAGTCACCTACTACGATTGCGTTTGTAGGACAAACTTCAGAACAAGCAGTTGTAACATCACCATCTTTCACTGGTCTACCTTCTTTCTTAGCAACTAATTTTCCAGATTGGATTTTTTGTACACAGAAAGAACATTTTTCCATTACCCCACGAGTACGAACTGTAACGTCTGGATTTAATACCATACGACCTAAATCATCTTGTGCAGGGTTAACTTGCGTAAATTTCTTATATGATGGATAGTTAAACCAATTGAAACGACGTACTTTATAAGGACAGTTGTTAGCACAATATCTTGTACCGATACATCTGTTGTAAGCCATTTGGTTTAACCCTTCATTACTATGGTTAGTGGCAGCCACTGGACAAACAGTCTCACAAGGAGCGTGGTTACAGTGGTGACACATCATTGGCATATGAACAACTCTTGGATTTTCAGCAGCTTCTTCAGCAGCTGTATAATCAAAATTGTCTTTATCTTCTTTGATACCAACAGTTACTTCTTCATCAGAAGCAAAATAGCGGTCTATACGTAACCAATGCATTTCACGACCTCTTCTTACCTCGTCTTTACCTACTACTGGAACGTTGTTCTCTGATTGACAAGCAACCAAACAAGAACCACAACCAATACAAGAAGATAAATCTATTGTCATACCCCAACGGTGTCCAATTTTTTCAACTGGATGAGCTTCCCATAAGTCAAATTTACTAATATGCTCAGGACCGTGGTGAGTTTCTAAATTATGTGCTGGGTTATATGCTTCTTTTTCACCTTTTTTATAGATATCAGCAGTTGTTTCACGAACAATTGAATGACGACCCATAACTGTATGGTGAATTTGAGTAGCAGCGATTGGATATAAACCAGCTTCTTTTACTAAAGAACCAATAGCAGTAAATGCTAATGTACCATTCTCAAATGAAGTGAATTGGAAAACATTCGCACCAATTGGCTTTCTGTTTCCTTTTTCGTCTGTATCGTGTCCTCCATATTCTTTTGTTTGGAAGGCAGCGTTTCCGATATTTTCGTTATTAGCACCACGACCATAACCTACAGCGATACCGATTGTACCTAATGCTTGACCTGGTAAGGGATATACTGGTAAAGTAACTGATTTACCGTTTACTTTTACTGTAGCTAAGTTTAATCCATTTTCTTGGTCATAAGTCGTAACAAATCCACCTTTTCTCATTTCAGTAGGATTCATCGTAATGTAGTTGTCCCAAGTAACTTTAGTAACTGGATCTGGTAACTCTTGTAACCAAGGGTTGTTTGCTTGTGTACCCGCACCAATACCTGCTTTTTGATATAATACTACTTCAAGAGCACCACCTTTTGGTAAATGTCCAGCAACTTTAGCTAAAGCAGCGTCATTAAAAGATAGTGTAGATTTTTCTAAAGAAATAGTAATACAACTATCGTGAATTGTTTTATTCCAGAAAGTATCAAAGTCAGCAATCGCAGATTGAGATTTAAATAAACGCTCATCAGATGCCCAAGTAGCTTTGATTAAATCATATACAACCGCAGAATCTTTACCGCCTCTTTTAGCTTTACCAGCCCAAACTAAGAAAGATTCTTGTGCTGGAGCAGTATTAAATAAAGGTCTAATTGTAGGCTGTGCAATTGCAAAATGGTTTCTTTTTGGAGCGTAATCATTCCAAGCCTCTAAAGCATGGTGATCAGGAGCTATGAACTTACATTTAGAAGCTGTTTCATCTGCATAACCAGCTAAAGAAACTGATAATTCAACTTTTGCCAAAGCTTTACCAAATGCTTCTCCGTTTGGTAATGTATAAACTGGGTTTACTCCGTAGAAAATAACCGCTGCAGGAGCTTTACCAGCAACAAGGTTAGAAACAAATGTATTTAATGCTGCATCTTGAGATGCAAACATATTCAAAGTATTTGTTGTATTGATAGTAACATCATAAGCACCTAAAACAGTGTTTAATTTGTTCACTAAAATTTGAACCGCTGTATTGTTAGAACCAGAAACAACTAAAGATTCTCCTTTAGAAGCTTTCAATGATTCGAAAGCTAAATCAGCTACTTTTTGAGCTTCTTTAGATAATGTTTTAGGAGTAGCAGTGTTTACACCAAATTTACCTAGAAGATAAGAAAGAACATTTGCTTCTTCAGATGGCTTAACCATTGCTCTGTAATCAGCATTTGTACCTGTTATAGACAATACTGCTTCGAATTGGAAGTGTTTAGACATCCACTCTCCGTCAGGATTTCTTCTTGTAGCATACTGTGGAGTGTATTCTGTTGAAAGTAACCAAGTACTTAAGAAATCAGCACCAACTGAAACGATGGTTTTTGCTTTAGAGAAATCATACTCAGGAATGAAGTCAGATCCAAAAGATTCTTTGTTTGCATTTCTAATTCCTGCGTAAGAAATTGCATCGTATTGAATGTGCTCAAAGTTTGTTCCCGCTTCATCTCCATTATTTGCTAATGATTTCAAAGCAGCAATTGCAGCGTTTGTTGAAGGGGAAATCACTGTATTAGAAACTAAAACAACTTTTCCTTTTTTTGCAGCAATTTCTTTTAATTTTTTAGAAATCTCAGCATCCACATCATTCCAAGTCTTCAAAGAGGTACCTTTAGTAGGACCAGTCAAACGAGCTGAATCGTATAAAGGTAAAACTGAAGCTAAGATCTGAGGATTTGTTGCACCTTTAGTGAAACCGAAATCTCTATTTCCTTTGATATAAATTGGTCTTCCCTCTCTTGTTTTAACAACAATTGAAGCATAAGACAAACCATCATAAAATGTAGATGCATACCAAGTTGGCATACCCGGAGTCACATTCTCTGGTTTAATAACATAAGGAATAGCTTTCGTTACCGGCGCTTCACAAGCAGCAACAGTAGCAGCAGCAACGCTAAAACCTAAAAATTTCAAAAAGTCTCTTCGTGCAGTAGAAGTTTCTTTTAAGTTTTCATCACCTAAAAATTCATCTACAGACATTGATTGAGGAAACTCTTGGTCTCTAGTTTGAAGGAAACTTTGAGTTTCATTCAATTCATCAAGACCTTTCCAATATTTTCTATTTGTACTCATATGCTTTTAGCCTATTCGTTATATTATTAATAGTGACATTTTGCACACTCCCATCCACCAAGTTCTTTGACAGTAACTTTACCATCGTCAAGATACTTTTTGTAAAGAGTTTTATCATTGTTCAATAATCTTCTATGGATTTCATCATAGTATCCATCTTTCTTCGTATCTAATGGACCATCTGCAATAGACTTTTCACCGTGACATTCGATACACCAACCCATAGTTAATGTTGGTCGAGTTAAAACTACGTTTCCTTCAATTTTGTTCAACTCTTCAACAGGTACAACACGAGCAGTTTCTTTTTGCTTAGTCATGTCTCCGTGACATTGCTTACAATCTACTCCACCAACTACAACGTGTTGAGAGTGGTTAAAGTAAACATGGTCTGGAAGTACGTGAACTTTGTTCCATTTAATTGGCTTTGTTTTTCCAGTATACCCACCAGCACCTTCAGTACTCCAACCTGCAGCTTCATAAACTTTAGCGATTTTTTCTTGTTGTTCTGGTGTTCTACCATTGATTTGTTTATGACAGTTCATACAAACGTTTACAGTCGGTAAACCAGCAGATTTTGATTTTGTAACTGAATTATGACAATACTTACAATCAATACCGTTTATACCTGCGTGGATTTCATGTGGAAACTCAATTGGTTGTGAAGGTTGATAATCTTCAACTACTCCAATGTTACCTAAGCCTAATATACCAGAAACCAATAAACAGATAACAATTATTAAAGAACCAACACCAACGTAAACTTTATTTTTCCATGCCCAAGTTTTAAATTCTTGTGCATAACTTAAATCCTCAGAATCTTCTCCTTCGTTTAAAGCAGACTTTAACTGACGACGCACACCTGAAACAGCTCCAATAATTACGGCGAAGATTACACCTAAAAGAACCCAAATCCAATTGAAAGTCCCTTCTTCTTCCATTTCTTCACCTGTAGCTGCCATCCCGTCACCACTAGCAGCACCCCCATCGGCTGGAGCCGCGGCAGGATCTGGAGTAGCGTCAACATAATCTAAAATTGCATCAATTTCTTCTTTTTTCAATTCAGGAAATGCCTGCATCGCAGTAGGCGCCCATGTTGAAACTGTTTGAGCATAAGGATCAGAAGCAGCAGCAGCTTGCCAGTTATTTACCCATAAGTAAATTGAACCATCTTTGGCACCACCGTCAGCCCATTTCTTACGAACTTGGAACAATTTTGGTCCGGTACCATTCTTATGCGGTTGGTGACATGTACCACATTTTGCTTTAAAAAGGGCTTCACCTTGAGCATTGGCATTGTATGAGCCAGAGAAAAGCAAAACTGCTACTGCTCCAATGCACCATTTGTTAATGGATTTAAACATCTGATTTAAAGATATTTTCATAAATTTTTGTTTTGTCGTTTGAAACAAATACATCATTTGACACTCGCAAAAATAGAATAATCAAACTATTTTCTGACAATTCTGTGACAATTTTAAGTAAGTTTTTTTTAATTTAAAATAATTCTAAATAAGGAATTTCTTTAAAATAAATTAACATTTCATTGATAAAAACTTAGAATACAAAATGTACATAATTGATTTATATTTGCATTATGAAATTAACGTTATTAACATTGTTTATACTTTTATCAACACTTTTCAATGCGCAGACAAATGGAAAAGGTATCGTAATTGTTAAGGATAAAAAAATAGATGCGCTTATACAGAATAAAAGCAATGTAAAAAGAATCAATACTACTGGATATAGGGTTCAAGTTTACTTTAGCACTAATAAGAATGAACTAAATGATGTCAGATTAAAGTTTATAAAATCGTATCCTAGAGTAGAAACTTACATTACGTATGATGCTCCTAACTATTTTTTAAGAGTTGGTGATTATGCAGATAGAAACGATGCTGAAAGATTTAAGAAAGAAATATTTAGAGAATTTCCAGATAACTTCATTGTTAAATGTGGTATCAACCTTCCAAATGATGAGGAGGAGGAAGATTCAATTCCCGAAAAACGAGAAAAAGAAAGTTTAACGCCTAAAAAGATCAAAAACTAATTACACGCTACAAATCCCATAGAAAAAGCACCTTGTAATAAATAACCTCCTGTTGGCGCTTCCCAATCGACCATTTCGCCAACAACAAATACAGCAGGAAATTTCTTTAATTGCAACTTTTCATTCAGTTCATTCCAAGAAACACCGCCAGCACAAGAGATAGCTTCTTCTAACGGTCTAAAAGAATTAATATAAATTGGAAACTGTTTGATTAAATGAGAAATCAGTGATAATTCATTGTATTCTTCCTTTGATAAAAATTGTTTGCACCAAAACACAAAGGCTGTCGGTAACTTTAATTTCTTTAACCCATCTGAAACGTTTCTACTATTAATTAAAATAGTCAGAATTTCATCTTCACTATGTGTTTGCTTAAAGTCGATGTAAATTGGTAAATTGAAATCTTTCCGAATGGAGGGATTTAAATAATAAATAGGTGCTCCCTCAACTCCATACTCTGTCAAAACGACCTCCCCTTTTCTTGAAATTCCATTATGTGAAACCACCACATTCTTAAAAACGGTTCCTTGAAATTGATGAAGAAATTCTTCCAATAGATTAACATTAACCCCTGCATTACACGGCACAAAGGGATTTACCTCAATCTTTTTGGATTGAAAAAGTGTTACCCATGCCGCATCAGAACCTGTTTTAGACCAAGAAGCAGCTCCTAAGCCAAGAATTAATTTATCAAAAACATACGTCTCTTGTCCTGAAGCTAAACGGATAATTACTTTATCATTATCAAAATCTTCTAATACACTATGGTAAAAAAATTGAACCCCTTGCTTTTTTAAATAGGTCAACCAGGTATTCAGTACCATAGCAGGTTTGATTTCTTTTACCGGAAAAATTTTACCCGAGGAGCCTACAAAGGTATCTATCCCTAATTCTTTCAAAAACAGCACTAAATCATTGTTTGTAAACTGACGAATTATATCAGCCATTTGTGAATGAGAATAATAACTTACAAACTCATCAAAGTCTCCTATGTGGGATAAATTAAACCCACCATCACCCGCAACCAAAAACTTCCGACCAGCAGTCTTCATTTTCTCAAACACAAGCACCTCATCCCCTTTTTTGATTGCTTGTGTAGCAGCCATTAGGGAAGCGGGACCAGCACCTATGATGATTGTTTTCATTTGGAAATTTGAAGAATTGAAGATTAGAAGATTGAAGATTACAACACTTCGACGGGTTCAGTATAAAATTGAAAGATTAAAAAAATTCCGCAGGATTAAAAATCACTGCGGAACTTATAAATACATATTGATTCGATTATTTTACTTTAATGTGTGCAGCCATTTCTTTGGCTTTTTCAACTAAAGCAGAAACTTCTTGTGTTCCATACGTTAATGCTACTGCCATTCTTCTGTACGGACGTGTTGTCGGTTTACCGAAAAATCTGAAATCGCTATCTGAATACGCAGCTGCTTTTTCAACTCCTTCAAAAACTGGTTCTTTTTCTGAAGTTTCCGTAGCCAAAACTACTGCACTTGCACCGTTTCTGTGTAAGTCGATTTGAGGAATTGGAATATTTAAAATCGCACGTGCGTGTAATTCAAACTCATTAAATGATTGTGTACCTGCTAATGTTACCATTCCTGTGTCGTGCGGACGAGGAGAAAGTTCTGAAAAATAGGCTCCTTCTTTCGTGATGAAAAATTCTACTCCCCAAAGTCCAGCACCACCTAAAGCTTTGGTAACTGCCGCTGCCATTTCCTGTGCTTCTTTCAAGTGTTCAGGATTCATTGGCATTGGTTGCCAGCTTTCTTGGTAATCTCCTCGTTCTTGTCTGTGACCAATTGGCGGACAAAACAACGTAGGTCCATATTGTTGTGTAACCGTTAATAAGGTGATTTCATAATCGAAATCGATAAATCCTTCCACAATTACTTCTTTTAAATCTCCACGAGAACCTTCCATTGCATAATCCCACGCTTTTTGCCAATCTTCCTCTGATTTAATCACCGATTGACCTTTACCAGAACTTGACATTAATGGTTTTACAACACATGGCATTCCGGTATATGCAACTGCTTCTACTAATTCTTCATACGAAGTAGCATATTTATATTTTGCTGTACGCACTCCTACTTCAATGGCAGCCAAATCACGAATAGCTTTACGGTTCATTGTAAAGTTTGCCGCTTTTGCACTCGGAACCACTTGAATTCCTTGGTTTTCAAAATCGTAAAAACGTTCCGTACGAATTGCTTCAATTTCAGGAACGATTAAATCTGGTTTATGTTTGGCAACAATAGTATCTAATGCTTCTCCATTCAACATGTCAATCACTTCAAACTCGTGAGCAACTTGCATGGCTGGGGCATTTGGATAGCTATCTACAGCTATTACATATTGACCAAGACGTTGTGCAGCGATTACGAACTCTTTTCCTAATTCGCCAGAACCAAGTAGTAAGATCTTTTTTCTCATGGTGCAAATTTATACTTATTTGAATAACTATTTAACATTCAAATTCAATTTTAAAGGCTAACTTTGAGCTCTCAATTCGAAATATTATGTCAGTAGGAGTTAAAATTTTTGCCGGAAGGGCTTCGAAAGATTTAGCAAATCGTATTGCACAAGCATACGGTACAACACTTGGAGACGTGAAAGTCCTTGATTTTAGTGATGGTGAATTTCAACC
>CANGZT010000017.1 GCA_947458955.1 Flavobacteriia bacterium
AATCAGCATCTTTAAAATATTTTAAAAACTGATAATTTGAAAGTACCAATCCCTCTGCTAGGTATAATGCAGTGTCTTTTTTTCCAGAGATAGTCACCTTAGTAGCGTCTTTAGGCAATTTAGCTCTTACCGTATTACCAGCAATTCTAAGCTTTTCATTAGATAAATCATCTTTAACAAAAAAGATAAACTGACTCCCTAATTTTAAATAATCAAGTTCCTCTTTACCCTCTAAAAAAGATTTTGCCACTTCCTGAGCTAAAGGGTAAATGTCAGCAATGGCGTTATTTTTCTTCCCTACTAAAAACACCAAATGCTCTTCAGGATTATATTTTTTTACTTCTACTATCATATTAGAAATTTTAAAGTCCTAAGTTAATGATAAAACAGAAAATAGAATAAAAAAGAAAGGGCAATCTAAGAAGACTGCCCTTTATAAAAATAAAGTTTTATTTATTTCAATTCAGAAATTTGTTTTTTGAATTGTGCATCAGCAGGATCAACTTCTGTCAATACCAATAAAATTTCCTTAGCTTTCGTATTGTCTTTGTTTCTGATATAATATTCAACCAAATATTTACCACAATCAATCATGATACGTTTGTTATTTCCTTGCGTACGTTCTTCTGGTTTTACCATGAAGAAAGCTTTTTCATAATGTGCTTTTGCCAACCATTTTTCATTTTTAGGATCAAGTTGGTATGAAGCGTTTCCTTTCCAATAAAAACCAGGAATGTAATTTGGTGCTGCCACATTTAACTTACTAAAAGTTGTATCTGCAAGCTGGTATTTTTTAGCACTGTAATACGCCCTTCCTAAGTCAAACAATTCTGTTGCGTTTAAATTAGACTCTTTTGATTTCAATTCATAATATTCTATTGCTTTATCGTGTTTCTTTAATTTAGAATACGATTTTGCAATTAGAATTAAATATTCAGATTTGTTTTTAGTCTCCAATTCATACCCTTTATTTAACTCAATGATGGCCAATGAATCCTTTCCTGTCGCCGTTAATAATTGTGCTCTGTATTTGTAATCAGATGCAATGATTTTTTCCTTAGGAACTTTTGCGAAGAATCCTTCTGATACCGTCAAACCTTTCGTTGCATTTTCTTTATCGTTCGTACATTCTGAGTAAGATGACATTAACATACGATCAACATAAAAATTAGAAAACCCATTATTCTTTAAATTAACTCCTTCTAAAATAACTTCACAATATTGCTTCCCTAAGAATAAAGTAGTCATATATCGGTATCTAGCCTCTAAACTATTGTTGATTTCTAAATACTTTTTCCAATTGTCTAAAGCACGTTTAATTTTATTGGCAGACATTAATAATTCTGCATGTTCACGATAAGCAGGAGCATAATTAGGATCTAAGTTTTGTGCCTCCATAAAATATGCATTCGCAGAAGAATCAGAAGATGAAGATTTCAATCGCACATAAATTTTTGCAATACGAACCAATCCTCTTGCAGACTTTGGGTTAATTCCTAGTACAAAATTGTAGTTTTTAATCGCCTCATTTACATTTGCAGTTGAACGCAACATTAAAGCATCTCCTTTTAACAAATAGTTGTCTTCATTTTTTTCATTCAATTCGATCGCTCGATCAATGTATGCTATCGCCTCGTCAAACAACTTTGAATCTGAATCCAACAAAGCTTTGGTGGCAACACGGTACAATTCATCGTTCTTTTTATTTGATGTTAATACCTGATCAAGAAGAACTTTACCCGTATTAAAATCTTTTTCTAACAATTTAATCTTTGCTTGAGAAATGATTGTAAATGGTAATGCTACATCTTTCGTTGATGCTAATTTCAAATAAACCAAAGCCGAATCTATCTCATTACGCTCAGAAAAATTTTCTGCTAAATAATAATAATACTCTGGTTTTGAAGCATCCGCTTTGATTAAATCTTTTAATTCTTTTTCAGCTAAAGTGTACTGTTCACTGTCAGTCAATTTAATTGCGTTTTGCAATGATTGAGCATTTGAAAATGATGCAACCAAAAGCACCAAAAAAAATAATTTTTTCATCTCTATTTTCTGTTTTTATTTCTTCTGCAAATAATTTGCCAAGTTTCGCAAAAGTAAGGAATTAAAGTAATTTGTTAGATCTTCTGTACGGATTTAATATTTTCTTAAACCTTAATTATTCCGTTCTCATTTCTATCAATCGAATGGGTGCATTAGCGGGAACGAGAGAAGATTGCTGTACAATCAATTGCCCTGGCTCTCTCAACATAAAATTGATTAAACTTGAATTAACCGAACTACGAGGGGCGTAATTAATCATCCAAATATCGCGTGTTAATGGGTATTCTTTAGTGTATAAAACTCCCGCATAAGGTTGAAAAGCAAGTGATTTATCATCTTTTCCAACCGAAGCAACACGTATTCCATTTAAAAAATACTTCGTATCAAAATCATGCTGGTCACTGATCCAATTTACACCAATAACTCCTAATGAGTTTGGATTCTCTTTGATAAATTTTATTACTTCTTCATTGGACTTTAAAGCGGTAACATGATTTTCAATTGGCCCATTATCACATAATTTCTTTAAATAATTAAAATTGGCAGAATATGGCTTATCAAAAACAACTTGTATTTTTCGACCATCTTTCCAAGTAGATTTTTTACCCAAAAGAATATTCTTTATATCGTCTACCGTAAATACAGAATCGGAATTTGAAGGGTGAACAATAATCGCTACACCATCCGTAGCAATTTTATTACTTCTCACTTCGATATCTTTTGTTTTTAAAATATAAAGTTCTCTTTTCGTTAGCTCCCTTGATATAACAATCGTATTCACTTTTTTGTCATTCATCAAAAGTTGAATTGCACTATCTTCTGATGCATATTTTGGAATAAATTTAGCTTTAGGATACTGACTTTCATAGGTATCAATACTCGTTTTAAGTAATTTTTGAAAAGAATCATCAATTACAATTTTTGCATATTCATACTTTGTTTTTTCGCTCGAAGGGGAACTTCCTCCCCCACATGCTTGGACAAAGAAAAAAATAAAAATAAAAAAGGGAAATTTCATATTCCTAAGTGTTTTTACGTTTTGCATTTTTGAAAGTTAAATATAACATAAAGGTTCTATAAACTGCATAGACGCTCAAAATCGCTATCATCATTGGTTTTTTAAACCCATCCAAACGATCAGAAAAAACATTGGTAAATGCAATAAAGTAAAAAAGTACTACACATAATGTAATACTTACTAATGACATTGCAATATTTACAATTTTCATATACTAAAATTAAAGAAAAAGGCTGTCCTAAAAGACAGCCTTTGAATTATAATTGGAATCTAAAAGGAATTACGAAACGGTAATTTACTGGTTTACCATTTGATTTCCCTGGTCTCCATTTAGAACTTTGTAAAAGTGTTTTCTTAACAACTCGATCTAATTCAGGAGCAGAACTATTTAAGATTCTAACATCGTAAATTCTACCATCTTTAGAAAGTACAACTTCAGCTGTAATTTCACCTCCATCTGATCCGTCTGGGAATTCTGTATTACGTGTTACCCATGCGTAAAAAGCATCCATACCTCCTGGGTACTCAGGTTCTTCGTCTACAAAATCCTCAATAGTTTCAACAGGAGCAGCTTCAACTGGACCATTTCCAGGGTTATCAACAACTGGTCCCCATGTATCTCCACTACCTTCCGCATCTTTAGCTCCTGTATTCACATCCTCAACTTGATCTTGTGTTTTAACGGGGTCATTTACTTCCTCATCCACAATAACTGGAGGAGGGTTAGCTACTACCTTAGGTCCTGGGGGCGGAGCTGGTGGCGGTGGTGGTGGTGGTGGTGTATCCTCTTTTTTAGAAGTCTGTATGGTTTTTTTAATAATATCAACCTTTGGTCCCTCTACTTTATCTTCAGGTAAATTCTTAACAAATTTATAAATCCCAAAAGATATAGCAAATGAAGCAAACAAACTAAAAAGGATTATAGCCATATTACGATCGTAGTCTCTACGAAGTACATAAGCCCCATATTCTTTATTTCTTTCAGCAAAAACGATTTCATTTCTGTCTGTAGAAGTTATTTGTTGCCATCTTCTTGCAGTAAAATATTCATACAATGAAATCCCTGCAATGATAAGAGCAATTCCTATGATAATTCCCATACTCTTATTTTTTAGCTTTCATTAAATCTAATTCAGCAACTGTCAAGTCAACGGGTGCAACTACACCTACTTGAGCAATTTCTAATTCATCTACCAAGTTAACAAAGTTCTCGCAAGTAGCTTTGTCATCTGTTTTGATCAATACTTTCAATGCTTCTTTATCAGTTTGAAGTTTATTAAGTATATCCTTATACTTTTTCTCATCGATAGATTTTGCTTGAAACTTTGAATCTAACCCTTTTTTGTTACTAATAACATAAGAGTTCAATTTAGCTAACAATGTTCTTACTCCCTGAGGTCCAAACGTTGTTTCTTGTAATTGAGTTACTGGTTTTCCATCTTTATTTCCTGGTCCATAAAACTCCCCCGTGTAATAGAAGATTTTATCTTTAGTTAATAAAAAAGTGATACCATTATTCACTTTTGGTAAATCAGTAGGAGGAACATCCATTTTAGGTGGATATACCAAACTCATTACTTTCGGTTTACTAAACGTGGTTGTCATTACGAAGAAAGTAAGCAAAAGGAAACCTAAATCCACCATCGGAGTCATATCTATCCTCGTCGAGCCTTTCTTAGGTCTTTTCTTACCACCTTTTTCGTGGCCACCACCGCCGTTGTCTGCAATTTCTGCCATTTCTTCTAATTATTTTGGCGCTTTTTCAGCCGATGTTATGAAATTCAAGTTATTCAAATTTAAATCTCTAAACGTGTTAATTACATTTTGAGCATGAATGTAAACTGCTTTACCATCCACACGTAACACATATTTAGGTTCAAAATCGGATTTTACAGGATTATCTCCCTTCATAGCAGCTTCTTCAAACTTAGTTCTTCCAGTATTTAACGCAGCTAAGTTTCCAAAATTAATCCAATTTCTAAGCTGACCAGTAGCTGAATCAGCAGGAATTCCTAATGTTGGAAATTTTTTACGTTCAGTAGATTCCATGTCCAAGTATTTAGGTAATTCTGCAATAGAACAACCGAAGCTAGACATTTTAGTAAACTCCTCTTTCTGTTTCTCAGTAAGTTTGAGTTTGTATTCACTCTCAATAGACTCGATTAATTCCATGCGTGCATCCGCGTGACTGATGTCCATAAACACACGACCACCCTTGTCAATAGTGATTGTTAAGTTGTTTTCAGGAATCAATTTTTCACTTGTACTCGCAGGTGTTGTAACTTCTACTGGAGAATCTACTCTTGGAATAGCAGCAAGCATAAAGAAGGTCACAAGAAGGAATGCCAAATCCACCATCGGCGTCATGTCGATCGAAGGGGAATGTTTTGGAACTTTAATTTTAGGCATTTTCTAATGATTTAATTACTTTATAAATACTGCTTAAATTATTTAACTTTTGAAGCAAAAGATTGTACAATAGAGTAAGAAGCCTCATCCATTGCATATGTATTTCCATCAATTTTAGTTGTAAATAAGTTATATACAACGATAGAAATAGTTGAAGCGAAGATCCCTAAAAATGTGTTTACAAGTGCTTCAGAGATACCTGTTGCTAACTGAGCTGGATCTGGAGCACCACCTGCCATCGCAGCGAAGGCTTTAATCATACCCAATACTGTACCGATCAAACCAATTAATGTTGAAACGGAAGCAGAAGTAGAAAGAACACCTAAGTTTTTAGATAACATTGGTAATTCCAATGCAGTAGCTTCTTCCAATTCTTTTTGCATAGTTTCCACTTTTTGATCTTTATCTTTAGAAGCATCATTTGCAACTGATTCAAATTTCACTAAACCAGCTCTTACAACATTTGCTAAAGATCCTTGTTGAGCATCACAACTAGCTATCGCTTCTTCAATTTGATTATTCTCTAATTTTTCGCGGATATCTTCTACAAACTTATCTGTTCTTCCTTTTCCTCCAGCTTTAGCTAAAGTAACAAAGCGCTCAATAGAGAAAACGATAACGATTAAGTTCATTGCAATCAAAAATGGTACAATGATCCCTCCTTTATGAGCAATTCCTAGGAAATTACCTTCTTTTGGTTCACCTTCTACATTACCTCCAACAAAGTTGTCTGGGTTACCAAGAACTTGCATGTAAATAATGATACCTGCTACTAAACACAACGCAACAGCAATCGTTGCTACCAAAGATGAAAAACCACCTGATGTTTTTTGTTTTGTACTCATCGCTTTTTTATTTTTTTAGATTTAAAATTTTTTTGACAAACATACATAAAAGTTTTAATTGTTCAAATCTCAACCCTCTATTTTTTCCTACTTTTTTAGTAGACTTTATTTTTTAAATTTAAAGCTGAATAACAATGATTTATTAAATAAAACAACCAAAATATTAAGATAAAACCAAGATTTTTTAATAAAGAATTTTAAGTTAGTTTATCAAAAGTTAACGCATTAATAATTTCTTAACAAAACGTTGAAAGTGTAAAATCATTGTGTGTAAAGAAAAAAAGTCATCTAAATGATGACTTTTTTTGCGGAGAGAGCGGGATTCGAACCCGCGATAAGCTTTAGACCTATACACACTTTCCAGGCGTGCTCCTTCAACCACTCGGACACCTCTCCAATATTCTTAATCCTTCAACCTCCCAATAGCTATGGGGCGGACACGTCTACAATAATCCCGCTACTTATACCAACAGGCGGAACATAGAGATGAACGCTCCTCCTAAACTATCAAGATTTTTTATCGAAGAATACAAT
This sequence comes from Flavobacteriia bacterium, assembly GCA_947458955.1. GTDB lineage: Bacteria > Bacteroidota > Bacteroidia > Flavobacteriales_D > Crocinitomicaceae > CANHVK01. The sequence continues at coordinate 6,853 of CANGZT010000017.1, forward strand.
TCAAAATTGAAAAAATCTTAATTAATATAAAAGGAAGACAAAAGTAGAAAAATATTCCAATTAAACTACCGAAAGTTCTCCAGCTATACTTTGTTTTAGGATATTCTCTATTTCACATTTATCTGTTGAACTTCCCAAAGCAAACATCAATTTACAAATTGCAGCTTCAGTAGTCATATCACCCCCACCAATAACACCAATCTTTTGAAAGAATGAACTTGTTTCGTAAAGACCTTGTTCTACAGATCCACTTAAACACTGAGTAATATTCAATACGACTCCTCCTTGTTTTATGTAATCCGCAATCAAATCATCAAACAGCTTATCGGTAGGTGCATTACCAGCTCCAAAAGTTTCTAAAACGATTCCTTTTATATTTTCAAAATCGAATAAACTTTTATAAACATTCGCATTAAATCCAGGGAAAATTTTCAATAAAGCTACTCTATTATCTAAATCTGTATATAATTGTAAACCATTGATTTTTTTGGTATTTTGAATATCTTGATAAGTGATATGAATCCCAGCGTTTGCGACAGGAGGAAAATTTGGTGAAGCAAATGCTTCAAAAGCATTTGCAGAAATTTTAGTTGTTCGATTTCCTCGGTAAAGATTATTTTCAAAATAAATCACCACTTCTTGTACCCTTGCTTCACCATTACCTTTTTTTGCTGCTGCAATTTCAATAGACGTTAAAACATTTTCTCTTCCGTCTGTTCTAATTTCGTTAATTGGTAATTGTGAACCTGTTAAAATCACTGGTTTTTCCAATCCTTGTAACATAAAACTTAACGCAGTTGCAGTATATGCCATTGTATCAGAACCATGTAAAATAACAAAACCATCGTATTTCGCATAGTTATCAAAAACCATTGTTGCAATCAGTTTCCAATAGGTTAGATTCATTTCAGAGGAATCAACGGGATGTTCAAAAGATATGGTATTTAATTCGACATTTAATCTATTTAATTCTGGAATTTGTTGATACAAATGATCAAAATTAAATGCGGTTAATGTACCTGTTATTGGATCATTTACCATACCAATTGTACCACCTGTGTATATGATTAAAACCTTTGGATTCATGAAATTTGAAGATTACAAATTAAAAGATTACAGCACTTCGACAGGCTCAATATAAAATTGGAAAATTTGAAAAACCGTCATAGTTTGAATAGATTTAATGCATTTTGAGTTGTAATAATTCCAATCTCTTCCTCAGAAATTCCATAAATTGAAGATAATTTCTCAGCGATTAAAGGAATGTATGAGCTTTCATTTCTTTTACCCCGATAAGGTGTAGGAGCTAAGTAAGGACTATCTGTTTCTAAAATTAAATGGTCTATAGATATATTCTTTAAAACTTCATCTAGTCCAGATTTTTTGAAAGTAACCACTCCTCCTATTCCCAATTTAAATCCTCCATAAGAAAGCACTTTATTTGCTTGTTCTAAATTACCCGAAAAACAGTGAAACACACCAGTCAAATGTTCGTCATTCATTTGATCAAGTACTTCAAATATTTCATTAAATGAATCTCGAGCATGAATGACTATTGGTAACTTATATTTCTTTGCCCAATTAATTTGAATTTCAAAGGCTTCTATTTGTTCTTTTAAAAAAGTCTTATCCCAATATAAGTCTATACCTATTTCACCTACAGCAATAAACTTATGATTTTCTGTGAAAAAAGACTCAAGATTTTTTAAGATCTCTAGGCTATTTTCATCTACGGAACACGGATGAAGGCCCATCATTGGGTAACATATGTTTGGATAATTATCTGCCAAAGTCAGCATCCCTTCAATAGAAGATTGATCTATGTTGGGTAAGAGCATTTTTTGCACTCCTTTAGCTAAACTTCTTTGAATTACATCATTTCGATCTTCATCAAATTGTGAAGAATACAAATGTGTATGGGTATCAATTAAATACATCACTTAATAACTACTTCTGCTATTTTAGACCAATTTTTACCCGTCAGAAATAATTTTTTAGTCGTAGCTTGATAAGCAATTCCATTTAAAACTTCACCCGAACCTTTCGCTTTGGCAATAACTTCAGAACAATCTATTTTTTTAATCACTTTTCCAGAATCAGGATCAATAACTATAATATAATTTTGTTGCCATACGTTTGCATATATTTTCCCATCAATATATTCTAACTCGTTCAAGTTAGTGATAGGCCCCAAATTATCATAAACTTCAACTATTTTAACAATATCAAAAGACTGCGGATTTCTAAAATATAATCTTTCAGATCCATCTGTCATTATAATATTTTTAGCATCATTACATAAACCCCAACCTTCACCACTATATGTAATTTCATTTGTTTTTTCTAACGTCTCTTTATTGTAGATAAAACATTTTTGCTGTTGCCAAGTAATTTGATAAACACTATTCCCCATAATCGTGATACCTTCACCAAAATAGGTTGGTTCTAAATTCACTTCTTTGATCGGATTACCAGAATTTAAATCAATTTTTGCTAATAAACTTGACCCGTTTTGACCTGTTCCTTCATATAACGTATTTCCATCAAATTCAAACCCTTGAGTGAAATGTCCTTGGTTATGTGGGTAAAGTTTAATAACAGCAGCTTTCTTTTTAATCGGATTAATATTTGATAATACCCTCATCAAACGACTGTCTTCAAAAACAACAGTACTTCCCTTAAAAACGACCAATTTAAGTTCCTTTGCCCCTACATTAAACTTGTTTGATTGCAACGTATAAAAAAATCTTTTTGGAGGATGATTCCAAGTTTGAACTAAACTATCTTCAATAAACAATTCAATTTTTGAAGCTTTTAATGATGTATGTTTTATATTCACTTTTCTAACATCTCCAAACTGCATATCTACATTATCGGTAAAAGCAAATTCAGCTAAAACTTCCACAGAAAGATCTTCATTTTTTGAATAATTGTCGAACATAGGAACCAATACAATCGAACCTACCATCAAAACAATAAGTGTAAGAAAGATTATTCTTTTCGACTTTGACATGTTAGATTAGATTTAAAATTTTTTCAGCGTCAATAGATTGATGTGAAGCATTATAAACAACACTATTTTCCTTTAAAACAATTACTTGAGGTGATTGATGTTCAATGTGTGTCAATTTTGCAATTGCATTAGAAACTTCTCTGTAAGCTATCAAATCGACAAAGTAACATTCAACATCTTTTGTATTTTTCCAATCTGATTCGAAGAATTTTAATGCCATGGAAGAAATACTACATCTCGTGCTGTGTTTAAAAAAAAGTTTAGTGCTATTTGAATGATCAGTTAAAACCTGATTCAATTGTTCAACAGAAACAAGGTTAATCCAATTTGGCTTCATTATAAATTAGGAGTAAATTGTTTTAAAAAACGAATATCATTTTCTGAATACATTCTCAAGTCATTCACTTTAAACTTTAACTGAGTAATACGTTCTATACCCATGCCAAAAGCAAAACCAGTGTAAACAGTTGAATCAATTCCCGAAGCTTCAAGTACATTTGGATCGACCATACCACACCCTAAAATCTCCAACCAACCTGTATATTTACAAACATTACACCCCTTAGAATTACAGATTGTACAAGAAACATCAACCTCAGCACTTGGTTCAGTAAAGGGAAAATAGGAAGGCCTCATTCTAATTTGTGCTTTTTCACCAAACATTTCCTGAGCAAAATACAATAAGGTTTGTTTTAAATCAGCAAACGAAACATTTTTATCAATGTACAAACCTTCTACTTGATGAAAGAAACAATGGGCTCTAGCTGAAATAGCTTCATTTCGATAAACCCTTCCAGGAGAAATAGTACGTATTGGAGGTGTCGTATTCTCCATTACTCGAACTTGCACTGAAGATGTATGCGTTCGAAGCGCCATTTCCTTCTCTCCTTTTTCTACAAAAAAAGTATCTTGCATGTCACGAGCTGGATGTTCTGGTGGAAAATTTAAAGCAGAAAAATTATGCCAATCATCTTCAATTTCTGGACCTTCAGAAACGGTGTAACCAATTCTATTAAAAATTTCAATAATTTCATTTTTAACTGTAGAAATCGGGTGGTGAGAACCTACTTGATTAAATTCACCTGGTCTCGAGAAATCAATTTTATTTTTATTCTCTGTAGTTGATTCAAATGTATTTTTTAAATCTTGAAAAGTAGATTCAGCATGTATTCTTAAATCATTTAACAATTTACCAACTTCTTTTTTTTGATCGTTTGGTACATTTTTTAATTCACCAAACAAATTTTTAATTTCACTTTTAGAACCTAAAAATTTAATTCTAAACTGTTCTAATGTAGCTGGATTATCTACTTTGAAAGAAGATATGGATTGGTAAATTTCGTTTATTAAATCCCTCATTCAATTTATAATTTATTGAAACCTTGTTTCATTAGTACGAAATTACTAAATTTAGAATTGTTTTATTCAAAGTTTTTAAAAGAATATTTCATAACTTTGTTAGCTATTTTAAGTTTTCATACCTAAATTATGAGGAATTTTTTATCAATAATCACCCTAACTCTTTCTCTTTCTATTATTTCAGGATGTAAAGAAAAGCCTTCAATGTTAAGGATTTACGTTAGAAAAAGTGATAACAATTTATTAGACAAAGGTTTGTATGCTAAAGTTCTAATAAGTTCTGATGCTAATTCTACACCTCCTACATCTAAATTTTCAGATGCAAAAATGACCAATGATGCAAGCTTTGCAGAATTTAACTTAGATGCTTTTTTTGCTACACATCGTGCTGCTTACAGTGACACTGTACGCTCGGGTTATTTCAAAGTGAATGTAAAGTTAGATGATATAGAAGGAGATACATCTGTTCGTGTTACTTATAGAACTACTTCAGTTCAAACTATTTACTTAAAAAATTAATTTTAAGATGAAAAAAAGAAATCTAACCTTATTGTTTTTTATTGTACTATTTGTTTCATTTGGTTGTCATAAAATTCAACCTACAACAGCTACGATTACTGTAAGAGGAGAAGACAAGTTACCGCTTGCAAACATACCAGTAGTACTAAATGCTACACCGGGTGATAATAGTAAAAAAGCCGCTTATAAACCGCTTACCAATATCAATTTAATTTCAGGAAGTGATGGCAAAGTTACTTACGATTTTAGCTCTATTTTCAAAGATGGTCAAGCAGGTGCAGCTGTTATTGATATTTATGCTTCTAAAATCATAGGTTCAGACACACTAGAAGGAGTAAGTCACGTTAATTTACAACCTGAAAAAAACAACGAAGCTATTGTAACTATCGTTAAAAAGATTTCTCAAAATTAAAGTACTATATTTTTTGCTTAAAAACCCTACAAACTCAGTTTGTGGGGTTTTTTATTAGTGGTTCATTCCTCATCTTTAGAAACAACTGAATCAGAGCGACCACATCTTTCTCACAATAGTCTTTTATTCTTTCAAGATTATTTTCTTCATAGTAAACTCTTGCTACATCGGCGCCAGAAATATCATCTTTAGGGGTTGGGATATTGAATACATAACAAAGTAACGCTAATGAAGTATATGCTTTGTAATCACCAAATTTCCATAATTCCATTGTATCTAAATGAGCGATTTCCCAAGGTTTTTTACCAGCAATATTTAGAACATCCGGTATATTAATACCATTAATCAATAATCTTCTACAAATAAAAGGGAAATCGAATTCTTTAGCATTATGCCCACATAAAATTTGGAACCTTGGATTTTCTTCTAACAATCTAACAAACTGTTTTAAGAGTGTTTCTTCATCATCGTGATAAAAAGATTTCATACGAATTTGTCTTCCCAAAACGCCCTCATGTATGTAACCAACTGATATGCAAATTATTTTACCAAACTCCGCATATATTCCAGCTCTATCATAAACTTCTTCCAGTGTATTTTCTTTTTGAAGAAATTTAGTTTTTGCATCATACAGTTTTTTTGCCTCCTCAGGCAAATCTTTAAAATGATAAAATTGAGGTACTGTTTCTATATCTAAAAAAAGGATCTTATCCAGAGGAGCTTTTTGTAGCATAAATAATTTGAGTTTATGTAATGTATAATCTAAATTAGTGATTATTGGCTTAATTTAATATATTTGTTTTGCAAAAAAAAACTAAACATGCGTAAATTAAGTTACTTATTGTTATTCACATACTTGATTGTTACAAGTTGTGGTTCTGATGATGATTTATCAAATAAAAAAGCAAATGGTGGCGCTGCTTACGGTGGTGTTTTCAAATTTAAATCTTCTGAAAAAATTGCGACGCTTTTGCCTGTATCATCATCTAGTATTTACACGCAACGTGTAGCGAGCCAAATATTTGAAACACTTCTAACACTTGATCCAGAATCAGAGAAAGTAATTCCTGGTTTAGCTGAAAGTTATTCTGTAAACTCAGATGCTACTATCTTTACTTTTAAAATTCGAAAGGGAGTTAAATTTCATGAAGACGACTGCTTTGATGGTGAAAGTAGAGAACTTACAGCGCAAGATATAAAAAACACACTTGACTTCGCTTGTAGTAAAACCATTGAAAATGAAATTCATTGGATGCTAGTAAACGTTATTAAAGGAGCTAACAAAAATTATATTACATCAAAAAAAGGAATTATTAGTAAGGGCGTTTCAGGGATCAAAGTAGTAGATAAAAACACCCTAACCATTGAATTAGAATATCCTTTTATTGGATTTGATAAACTTTTAGCTCACAGAAGTTTAGGAGTTTTTCCAAAAGAGGCATTTGAAAAGTACGGAAGTGACATAGCAAAGCACCCTGTTGGAACTGGACCATTCATGCTTGAAGATTGGAACGAAGAGAAAATTATTTTATCTCGAAATCCTAACTACTGGAAAAAAGATGAATTTGGCAATCAACTTCCTTTTTTAGCTGGTATTGAAGTCACTTATGCAAAAGACAAAAAAAGTGAATTATTAGCATTTAGAAATCAAGAAATCGATCTTGTATTACAAATTCCAGCTGAAGAAATTAATAATGTACTTGGTTCATTAGAAGATGCACAAGCAGGTAAAAATATTAAGCATAAAATTGATTCAAAGGCAAGTTTAAGTACAGCTTATTATGGTTTTGCTAATGGTTCTGAACCCTTCAACAACCTGAATGTTAGAAAAGCTTTTAACTTGGCAATAGACCGTGATTATCTGATCAACAATTGGATGCAAGGAGATGGTTACCCATGTAAAAACGGATTCGTACCAGCGATGGGAGATTATGATGATACAAAAGTAAAAGGTTATCAATTCAATGTAATTGAGGCTAAATCATTACTAGCCAAAGCAGGATACCCTAATGGTGTTGGTTTTCCAAAATTAAGTTTTTATGTAAATACCAAGGAGGGTTCGGTTATACACAAGCTCGCACTTGGCGTATTGAAACAAATTAAAGAAAATTTAAATATAAATATACCGATTAAGTTGTGCTCTATAGATGAACGTGATCAAGCTATTTTAAATGGTCAGGCTAAATTCTGGAGAGGAGGATGGATTGCAGATTACCCAGATCCAGAAAACTTTTTGAACCTATTCTATTCTAAAAATATTGGTTCTAATTCGGCTATATCCAACCCATTCCGTTACAAGAATGTTACTTTCGATAATACACTTGAATTAGCAATGAAAGAAAGTAATCCTATCAAAAGAACAAACTTCTTTATGCTTTGTGATCAACAAATTATAGACGAAGCAGTTGTGATGCCAATTTACCATGCTGACTTTATGACTATGATTAATAATAGGGTGAAAAACTTTCACACTAATTCAACTGAGATTATTGATTGTTCAACTATTTTTATCAGAGAAAGAAAAAAATAGAATTTAATAATATACTAAATAAAATATAAGGATGTGAGAGCATCCTTTTTTTTATTTTCATTATTCACGACTATAACTATAAGCGAACCCTACAGTGAAATTATGAATTACGGGCGTTGTACTATTATTAAAAAAATTGTATAAATCACTTATATTAAAAGAAAAAGCATCTTTTATCTTAAAGGTTAGTTTGGTTGTACCGTAAAAGGTATAATCATTAAAATTTAATATATTAGGTTGAAAAAAGTATTCAGAACTTATCCCGAATCTTTTATTTTCTTTACTTAGTTTTAAACGAAATGAATTTCTAATATTATTTTTAACTGCTTGATCTATAAACGTAATATATTCATTTAAAATTGCATACGACACGTTTACTTTAAAACCTAGTATAGAATCACGAACGCCAAAACCAATCCCCATTAGATTGTTATTTTCAATTTTTCTAACTAAACTATGGTTGTACTGATAAATAGTAAAAATATTAAATTTCCTTTTTGAATATGATATTGTAAACTTTTCAGCAAACTCATTTTGAGCCATCTTCGGATTATACAGTAAGGTATAATTTAGGTTATTTACTAGTGTTATTCTTTTATATTCTAATTGATTATTAGTTATTAAAGCAAAAGTTTGTGTTTTATTTGAACCATTTTGATAAAAAGCAAAATTAACAGCATCATTTAAGTTCAACTTAATCTGAGAAAATACCGGATTTAAAAAAATGAAGCCTAAAAGTAAGGTAACAAACCTAATAAAATTCATTAAATGTGAATTACTATTTTAAAAATGTGAAATTAAAAAAAATAAAAAGGGATTGAAAAATTCAATCCCTAATTTATTAAGAGTCTTAAAGTAAATTTATTCCTTTGGAAAAAGTAAAACAAATTCTGTTCTACGATTTACTTGATGTAATTCTTCAGAACACTCAACCCCATCAGCACATTGATTCACTAACTTTGATTCGCCAAAATTATTCATTACAACACGATTAAACTTCAACCCTTTTGCTCTTAAGTAATTGTTACAACTTAAAGAACGGTTTTTAGATAAACTTAAGTTGTATTCTTCTGTTCCTCTACTATCAGTATGGGAATTTAATTCAATTAAGAATTTTTTGTTTTCTTTCAAGAATCGATATAAAGTATCTAATTGTTGTTTTCCAGATCTATTTAAATTCGCTTTATTATATTCATATACCACATTTTCTAGTCGTATCATTACTCCAGCGGCGGTTTTTCTAATATTAACATCAACTGGATTATCATCATTTTTTGCTGTAATATCAACCATTACAGGATCGTATCCAATTTTTTCTGTAGTAACAACATACTTTTTATCTTTTACTAAGTTAGCAGATACAACACCTGAAGCATCTGATACTGCTAAAATAATCGTTCCTGTTGCTTTTTCTTTAAATTCAATACGAACTTCGTCAAGTAGTTGACCCGTTTCTTTGTCTTTAATCAGTAAATGCTTATTAGATTGACTGAATAAAGTACTTATAGAAAAAGTACATAAGATTAAGGTGAATATGAATTTCATTTTGAAAGATTTGAAAAAGGCCACCAATCATGATGGCCTAACATAAAATTACTTTTTAAAAAAAATTGAAAAAAATTAGGTTATTTAACTTTTTTCAATTTTGAACTTACTGATAAAGGATTGTTATTTACATTACCAACTTTTAATACTTTCTCGTATGTATCAACAAGTGAAGACTTGTTTGTTGTCACAGTTAATAAAGATAGAGGCTCAACATTTTTGCCATCTCCACAACAATTTTGATTGATTTTGTATACTTTTTGCTCTTCTGAAGATAATACACCTTCAATTTTAGACAATTTTGTTAAATCTTGAAGTTTTTTATCAAAACAATCATCACCACAAGGAGTTTTCTTTGCAGATGCCTCATCTTTAACAGATTCTTTTGATTTCATTTTGTAAGTACCAGCATAGCCATAAACTGTAGCCTCTGCTTTTCCTCCGAAAAAGAAGAAAATTCTTTTTGTTTTAGAAACACTGTAAATTGGTGCAACCAATACGTCTACATCATTTTCAATGATTGCGTTGAAGTATGCTTCGTCTTTAGCAAGTTGTTCTACTTTGTGAAGTTTGTTAGTTTGACCTTTGATTCTTTTTGTGAAATCAGGTACAATTTCAACATCAACTTGTAAAGTTGCATCTACAGATTGTTTTCTTTCTACTTCTACTAATCTGTGAGAATGTCGAAACGATTTACAAGAAATTACACTCAGTCCTAATGCCACATAAAGAACTGTTTTTTTTACAAAATTCTTCATTTATATTTTTGAATTTATGTGTTTTTGCTTACTCTATTTGGTTTTCAGCATCCCCAAAACTTACTGTTTCTTCTTTCCAATACGAATATATTTACCATCATCTGTAACTTCGTACTTTCCACTATGAATTAATTCCTCTAGCATCCAATTTTCATTGAAAACAGATTTATTTTTAACGATAGATTCGTGTTGATTTGGTTCAATAATTTCTTTAGGTTCAATTGATGGTTTAATATCAGCTGAGGGTTTTACAGGCTGTTTGGTAACTTGCTTGTAAGTTCTGGGTTCTTTAACGACAGCTTTCTCAACTGCTGTAGGGCTCTTATAAATAACTTTTTCAGGAACTACTTTAACATCTGTATTTGAAATTGATTTATTTGTACTTGTTAACTCAGAAGGTAATGCGTTAGGTTTAGATATCGAATCTACAACTAAATCAGTTTTGGGTAGACTAGCTGCAATATTCTCATTATTAATTGAAGTCGTATCTTTTTCTTCTGAAAGTATTTTAAAATCTTGATCTGATTTAATTTCGTTGTTAACCTCTACCTCTTTTTCACTTGTTTTGTCAAAAGCATCAGTTTTGATTTGATCAATTTGACTAGAATTATCTTTTATCAATTCTGATGAAGAAGAATGCTCAGAAGTTACTTGAACCTGTGAATTCTCATTTTTATCCACTTTAATATTAGCAGCCTTAACATCAGCAGGAAGCTCTTTGTTTACTTCAAGATCCAATCTTTTCGGTTCAGTTTTCAATTCTGAATTGCGTAGCCTATATTTTTTATCAGCTAATTCTGAATAATTAATTTTATCATAATCTGAAATATTCGTGTTTTGATCAACATACACTTGAACATTCTTTTTCACATTATTTGTAGCAGGTTGTTGAGCCAGTGTAAATAAGCTTGAAAAAATAAACAACAACAAAGCAAAATGTCTGAAATTAAGTATTACCATTTTAATAAATTAAATCAAGGATTAATTAGAAGATTTTAAATAAGAGTCAATTATAGACTTCTTCTTTGTTGTGACTATTAACAACTTAAGTGGTTCTTTGTCGCTTTTACAATCATCACAGTCTTTTAATATCTTTATCTCTTGTTCTTCTGTAGATTCTTGTTTATTATTTTTCGCAAACTTTTCTAGTTTTTTAAGAAAGCAATCGAACGACTCATCATTACAATCGTCTAAATCTTTTTTATCTTTTTTGTAAACTAATTGCTTGTAATAACCAGCATATCCAGTTATTTGGGCCTCACAATTTCCTCCAAAAAAGAATAAAAATCTTTTTGTTTGATTGATAGAATATATCGGATTTACTAGAACATCAATTTGATTGTCCACAATAGCATTAAAATACGCTTCATCTATCGCTAATTTAGGTGATTTATGTTTTTTTGTTGATTTAGCAGTAATGTTTTTTAGAGAGTCTGTGGAAATAACAAGTTCAAAATCTTGCTGTGCTAAGTTTACATTTTGTATATCTACAACTCTGTAGGTTGTAGGCTTAAAAAATACTTGTGAGGAAACTGAATTACTTAAAATGAAGAAAAAAAGAAAATAAAAAAAGATTTTAATCATTAAAACATAATTTGTTAGCAAATATACTGCTTAAAACTTATCATACAAAGATTTTAAATATTAAAATCTTATTAGACTGGTTTAATCAAAAAAATTGGTACTATTCAATTTTAGATTAAAGAAAAAACCTCAACTATCTTGCGATAATTGAGGTTTAAACTTACTTGTAAGTTGGAAGATATTTGTTTAAATTTTCTATGTAAACTTTGCTTTTCATTTTTTTAATATGCATCTCGATTTTTCTGGCTTGTTTGTATTCTAAATCATTAACACTGTAATATAAATTCCAATCATCTGTTATCGATGAAAATGAATTTTTATATAGTTGTTCTTTGTGTTTTGATAGTCTTAACTCTAAATTTTCACAACTACCTATATAATATTTCTTAAGTCTTGACGAATAAAGTATGTAAAGTGTTGCCATCATTTAAAGAAAAAACCTCAACTATCTTGCGATAATTGAGGTTTAAACTTACTTGTAAGTTGGAAGCACTTACTCGTGTACCCAGGGCGGGAATCGAACCCGCACTCCTCGCGGAACTGGATTTTGAATCCAGCGCGTCTACCAATTCCGCCACCTGGGCTTTTAAGGTTGTGTCTACCTCCCGATAGCTATCGGAATCCGCCACTTGGACAAATAGAACTCATTTGTTCACCGAATTGGTCTGCAAATATAATAACAAAAATTGTTATTACAAGTAACTTTTCAAACTACTATTATCGAAAGCGTACAAAACAATAGTAACTGTTTAGGTTTAATCTTTTAAAATTTTTACAATTACAAATTCTGTTCTTCTATTTTTTTGATGTAGAGTCTCAGGATATTTATTTTCATCTTTCAAATCACACTTGCAATGATTTACCAATTTTGATTCACCGTAACCTTTACCATAAATACGTTTCTCCTCTATTCCTCGCTCTATGATATAATTTCTAGAAGATTCAGCTCTTCGATAAGATAAATCTTCATTAAACTCTTCACTTCCTCTACAATCAGTATGTGAACCTAATTCAATATAAATTTCTGGATGTTTCTTTAAGATCGTTACAATTTTATCCAATTCTAAAGCAGCATCAGGTCTAATATTATCCTTATTAAAATCGAAATAAATCGGGTTTATTTTTAAAGCACTTCCTAACTCAAGACCTTTTTCAATTTTATATAAATCAATATCAAGAAATTCATTGATAGAATAAACACCAGATTGATTTATTTTTTTTGCATACTTAAGTTCTTTACCTAAATAACCTGCTTTTTCTATTCTTAATTTAAGACTCAAAGAATCTCCTATTTTATGATTTGGTAATTTAAAATAAATTTCACCATTCACATCAGTAACAAAAGACATTGTTTTTTTAGCTTCTCTGATAATAATGTTTACATTTTCAATATCATTTCCTGTACGTTTTTCTTTGATTTTAGCATGAAGATAAAACACATCCTTAGGAGCTAAATATAGAGTATGTTTGATTTGGTTATATGTAGTATCTGAATGAATCAAATCATCTTCATTTGATAAATTTTCAGCTGTGGCGTTTATTTTAATCTCTGTTTTTGGTTCAATTATCGCAGCAATTTTACCATCGTTATTGGTTGTATAAGTAAAAGACTTTCCATTTTGAACTAAAGTTATAACAGCATTTTTAACTAATTCACCTGTTTCAATATTACGAATAGTTAAGTCTAAATATTTTAATTTGAAGGTCGATAATATTTGTGCGAAGTAAATGTCATCATCTCCTTTTCCTCCCTCTCTGTTTGAAGTGAAATAACATTTAGTATAATCATCATTGACTATGAAACTAAAATCATCCTTTGGAGAGTTGATCCCTTCGCCTAAATTATAAATATGTCTATAGGAATTGTTATTAAAAGGAGCATAAAAAATATCTAAACCTCCCAAACCTACATGTCCATTTGAAGCAAAAAACAGGTCGCCATTTGAACTTACATAAGGAAACATTTCATTTCCTTCGGTATTAACATCTGGACCAAGATTGATTGGCTTTCCCCATTTATTGTTTTCTTTTACTATCATCCAAATATCTGTACCACCAATAGATCCAGGCATGTCAGATGTAAAAAATAATTTTGAACCATCTTTTGATAATGCAGGGTGTCCATAGGAATAATCATCTGGTCCTAAATGCAATTGATCGATATTTTTCCATTTTCCTTTTTTATTTTTAGTAGCACTATAAATTCTTAGTTTTAATACACCCTCTTTACTTAATGTTTTTTTATGTAAGTAATTATTACGTGTAAAAAACATTATATCTGGGTTATTTGGAGACATTGTGATAGGACCATCATGAAATTTGGTGTTGATTTTACCTTTCAACTTTGCCTTCTTTTCAAAAGTAGTGTCATTGATTTTGCTAAATTTATATACATCCAAAAAAGCTGTTTTATTCCATTCGAATTCTCTTTTAACATACAATTGATTTTCATCTTCTGCCACCAAAAACAATTCTCCGCTTGAAGTGGTAAAAGGAGCAAATTCAATTCCTTTTGTATTGAAGTGTAGATTTGTAATTCTGAAATTGTTTTTTTTGTTATGAATTTCTTTCATAATTTCTTCCTTCGAAGCAAAAGTTAAACCTCTACTATCTTTGGCATTCAACTTTCTGAAATTCTCCATCCACTCATCAGCCTCTTTCGTCTTCTTGTTAGAACGCAAGGCCATTGAATAATAAAATGCATCATTGTAATTATAGTCTCCAAATTTCACATACTCTGCATACCAAAAAGCAGCTTTTTCAGTATTATTTATGAAACGATAACTATTTGCTAGTTTCTCACAAACTAACTTGTATTCTATCTTCTGACTCGCTAATTCTTCATAAAGATTTATTGCTTCTGCATAAGCATAGTTTTCAAAAAATTTATTTGCTCTTTTCAATTTTACATTTTCTTGACCATATGTAAATAGATGAATGATTGAAAAAAGAAATAAAGCGCTTACTATTTTTATCTTGTTCATAATCCTTTTTTTAGAAGTATCTTGGTGTAATAATTTTATCATTTTTAAATAGGAAATCATAACTTAAAAATAATTCATAAGTCCCTTTATTAAAATTGTGTAGTCTACTAACTGTCTGATCGAAAGACATTCCAAACTTTAACTGATCTGAAACTCTGTAACCAACTAATACACCATATGAATCTTTTACTCGGTTCATCACACCAAACGAAAATTTATTTCCATAATAGGCTTCAAGTGATAAATCAACACTGATAGGTGCATTTTGAGTCAGTTTTGTAAGAAAAGCAGGTTTTAATTTCCATCTGTTGTTTAATTCAAAAACATAACCACCTATAATGTAATAGTGTCTATTTAATTTAGTAGCATCCAAATTATTTTTAGAAATTTTGGTCTCAATTAATTTAGGTGTAGAAACACCTAAATACCCTTTATCTGTATGGTAGTATAACCCTAAACCAATATTGGGAGTTACTTTGTAATAATTAAAAGCAAAATTATTATCGTTCGCCTCATCTAATTTAAGGTTTATTAAATCTGCTTGAATATAATTCATCATAGCTTTCATTCCGATATTTAATCTTGCCTTCTTATTTACTTTAATTGAATAAGAGTAATCTAAAGCAACTGAAGTTTGGTTTATAGGGCCCACTTTATCATTTAAAAAGTTAAGTCCTATACCAATGTTTTTATTAATAATCGGTGTGTGTAAAAACAAGTTTTGAGACATTGGAGCTCCTTCCATACCAATCCATTGCTGCCTAAATAAACTTGACACATTTAAAAGTTGATTCGAACCAGCATATGCAGGGTTTACACTTAATGTATTGTACATGTAATGTGTAAACTGTACTTCTTGCTGACTTTTAGCCTGAAAACTAAAAGTCAAAACAAGAACTATTATTATGTGTTTGATTTTTATCATCTTACTAATTATTTAAATAAATGTATCCGTTTAATTTTGTGCCAGCTTCATCGTTCAGTTCAAGTACATAATAGTATGTACCTACTGGTAAACGATCGTCTCCTAAAGTGTTTTTCACATTTGGATATCCATCCCACTCATTGTTATACCCTTCTTTTTCATAAACTAAACTACCCCATCGGTTGTAAATGTATATTTTATTGTTCGGGAATAACTCGATGTTTTTAATAACTAAATAATCATTTTTACCATCATTATTTGGTGAGAAACCTTGCGGAACAAATATTCCATCAAAATCCAAATAATCTGGTTTACCATCGCCATCTGTATCATTTACTATTCCATTATTACAAGGATCAATCATTGGTGTTTCTTCAGAATCAGTTTTACCATCGCCATCTGAGTCTAAATCAAGATAATTTGGAATATCATCTTTATCTAAGTCAGTCGTTCCTTCTATGAAATCTGGAATACCATCTTTATCAGAGTCTTTCAATTTATTATCCACCACTACCATTGCAGAGTCACAAATGTTTTGTGCATCACACATTTTATAGTAGAAAGTATCTAATCCACAATATCCAGGTTTAGGTACATAGGTTATACTTCCATCTGCATTGATGTTTGCTCTACCTTTTATAGCTTGTCTTGTAATTACGATCGTAGGATCTTTTCCAATTGGATTTTTGTCATTTCTTAATACATGAATCACAATTGGTGTTTGGTCATCAGTTTCATCATCGTCATCATTTGCTTTCGGAACAACATTAACAACTACTTTCAATGTGTCACATTTGTTTGCATTACAAATCGTTATACAAATAGTGTCTTTACCAATATAATTATCATCTACTTTATAAGTGATACAGTTACCTATAAGTTTTGCATGATTGTTTTTATTACATGCTATTGATAACGTGTTGTTTCCTCCATCTACATCTGCATATTCAAAACAATAAGTAATATCCTTAGTAGTAGTTACAACTGTATCGTTTGTAATGAAACCTGGATCATCGTCTACAGGAAT
>CANGZT010000018.1 GCA_947458955.1 Flavobacteriia bacterium
TAGTCAACTAAAGACTTAGGCTCAGCATTAAAAATAATTTCCTCAAAATCACAGATCGTATCTGTCGTAGACTTTAGAGTTATAACAGGACTAGTCTGAATAGTAACATTTGAGCTATGTGTAGCATTACAGGTACTATCAACTAAATCTAATTGTATCGATTTTATTCCTCCTTTTGACCATTTCACCCAATGTGGACCGACACCAGTTGTATTGCTTGTCCCTCCATTAAAATTCCATGTATATTTTGCATTTGGACCAGTTTTTCCATTAAATGTAATCAAAGTGGAATCACTCGAACAAAAAGCATCTTTAGATAGAATAAAATCTGCTTCTGGGGTTGTAATCACATGCACTATATTGGAGGTAGTACTTGTACAACCAACATCACTTTTAACAGATAAACTTATGTTTTTAAAACCAGGAGTTTTAAATGAAATTGCAGACGGATGCATCAAATTACTTCCAAGAGCATCAACTCCAAAATTCCAATTCCACTCTTTAATAGGAACATCAATGGTATCAGTAATGTTTGAAATATTCACTTGAAAAGGAACACATCCAGAATATTTATCTAACAAGAATTCAGGAGAAGGCAATGCATTAACCTTCATCAATTTTGGGTAAATCGTATCTTCTTCACAACCTTTGCCATTTTTTACGGTTAATTTTACATCGTAAAGACCACCTAGGGTGTATATTTTTAATGGATTTCTCAAGGTCGACGAAGTATTATCTCCGAAACTCCAGTTATAAGTTCCAATATCAGATAAATTAGTGAAAGTCACTTTATCTGTAATTGCACAAACAGAGGTAGTATCTACTTTGAAATCTACTTTTGGTGGTGCAAAAACCTTGATATAAACATTGGTTTGTGTACCCCCATTACAATTTTTTGTTAGTGTAACTGTATAGGTTGTGTCACCTAGCTTTCCAGATTTAAAAACATGGAATGGAGTAGCAGACGTAGATGTTTGTGTTCCGTCACCGAAATCCCAAACTCTAGAAAAAGAATTATTTGGATCTTTAAAATAAATCGAAAATGGTGCACAACCCTCTAATTTTCCGTCCGGTGTAGTAAATTCAATTACTGGTACACACGGTTGAGCTAAAGCAGTATTTGAAAAAAGTATAAACAATATAAATGACAGACCGAAGTAAAAAGTACCTCGATGAATGACTTTACTTAAAAAATCAATCTGTCTCAATTTCATGTTACCTTTTTTTCATTTTTAAATTTAATGAGAAACCTGAAATGTATGCTATTGCTCTTTTTAAACCGTCATAGTATAACGTAGCATATAATATACCACTAAATATCCAAATGATTAAAATATTAAACCCAAAGGAATCATACAATTTACCAAAAATAGGTTTGTTTGGCGCAAAGAAATGGGTTCTAATAAAACCACCAGCTTTAGAATCTTTAAAAATAGGATCTTTTTTCTGTATCAAATAATTGTCTTTAACAATGATTTTATTCTTCTCTACAGATTTAGTAACCAATTCATTAAGATATTCGTTCGTATAATCATCTTTAGCTTCAATAAATGCTTTTTGAGCTTCAGGACTTTTTTGCAATTGTTGCATAGCAAGCATTTTCTTACCGTTTACAACATTGAATATCTCTGTGTAATAAGCTGTAAGATTTTCTAGCGTAACTCTTAAGTTGTCAATTTCTGAATCAGTAAAATTTGAATGTGTTAATTTAGGATTGTGGGAAAACGTAATGCGATTAATTTCTGATTGTTCAATATTAAGTTCGTTCGTAATTGTCTTTAATTTATCATCAATCAAAAGATTAGAAGAATCACTCGGACTATTTTTTAACTCAATACACTCCTCCAATAATTCTTGTAATTTAGGTATGTAATATGCTTGTTTAAAACTGGCCATACTTTCCTTTTTCTCAATTTCAAATAATTCTTTTTCAAAAGGATTATTCATAAACTGATCCACCATCAAACCTTCAAAAGCCCATCTAGAAACCATTACCTCTGCAATCGCAGGGACATCTTCTCCACCACCGATCGCACGATTCAATTTATCAAAGCTAAACATTGCTCCTCCCAGAATCATTTGAGGAATTACGATAAGTGGTATTAAAATATAAATCGTAACCGCAGAATTAAAACTAGCTGAAATATTTAACCCCAATAAGTTGGCAAAACAAGAAACAGTGAATAACATCCACCAATAATCCCAATACATTCCGTATATACCAACGATTGAATTTCCAATCACAACGAAAAGTAAACTCTGAATAGCTGATATTGAAAACAAAATCATCAACTTAGAAACAAGATAACTCGATTTACTCAAGTTTAAAAAACGTTCACGTTTTAGAATTTTCTGGTCTCTAAAAATCTCTTCAGCACTGACAGTCAAACCAATGAATAACATGACAATGATGCTCATAAAAATGAATGCCGGAATGTTATCATTTTCACGGAATAAATAACTTGCTCCAGGTATCTCCGTGTATCGAATAATAAAAGATAAAACAAAAGCGAGTACAGGTGCTTCTAACAAATTTATCCATAAGTATTGTTTGTTACTCCACTTTGATAGCATATCACGGGTAGCAAAAATCTTCGTTTGCTGAAACCAAGTAGGTATACTCAATGTTACATCCGGCTTTTCGGTTACTGTTTGAATATCCTCTAATGTAATTTGGTTGTTATACAATTGATTCCATTGTTCTGGAGAAACTTTACGTTTATTCGTGAAATTTCCATAATCATCGACAATTTTAGATTCGATGATATTAAAAACTAATTCTGGGTTTACAGTACCACACACCAAACATTGTCCTTGTTCCGCATTTGCTTGATTATCTGCTTTTTTGAAATAAACAACTGCCTCAACCGGGTTTCCATAATAGATTTGGTATCCTCCCACATCCAAGAAAATCATTTTATCAAACATCTTGTAGATATCTGATGAGGGTTGGTGAATCACAACAAAAATCAACTTTCCTTTTAAAGTTAATTCTCGTAGTAAATCCATCACGTTTTCAGAGTCTCTAGAAGAAAGTCCTGAAGTAGGTTCATCTACAAATAAAACTGCAGGTTCACGAATTAACTCTAAACCAATATTTAACCGTTTTCTTTGTCCTCCTGAAATTGTTTTTTGTAATGGATTTCCAACTTTGAGATCTTTTCTTTCAGCTAATCCAAGACTCGATAAGACATTCATTACTTTTTCAGTAATGTCCTCATCTGAAGCATCTTTGAAGCAAAGTTTAGCATTGTAAAATAAGTTCTCAAAAACAGTTAACTCCTCGATAAGTAAATCATCCTGAGGAATATAACCTATCAATCCTTTGATTTGATCTTTATCTCTGTATATATCTATCCCATTGATCAATACTTGACCTTCTGAAACCGGTTCAATTCCAGAAAGAGCATTTAACAAGGTTGTTTTACCAGCACCACTTGACCCCATCAACCCGATGAGTTTCCCTGAACCCTCAGAAATATTTACGTTATTCAGACCGATGGCACCATTCGGGAAATAATAACTTATGTTTTTTGCCTCAAAAGATAAGTTTACTCCAACCGCATCTGCTCTAAATTTAGAAACAATGTCGCTGTAAAAAATGGGTTTACCACCAGGTACTTTGATTGTACTTCCAGGGGCAAACAAATACATACGTGATGGGTTTACTGGTAAACCATTCAGAATGACATCACTTTTTCCATCATATTTGAGGAAATATAAATCTTCAGAAACTACCCTTAAAATAGTTATGTTTCCTAGTAATTTTGACGAAATATGTTTGCACGAATATTCCCAAACTTGGTCATCATCATTGATGACCATAATTTCTGGAACATCCTTTAATTCAGTACTTGATTTGATGCAAAAATCAACTATTGCATTGTATTCCTCTTCAACAAAGTTAAATACCTCTGAAACCGTTTGAATGATAGCCATTCGTTGTTCTGTAAACGAACGATCAGCAGCAATTAACTCCAATAAACGAACCAAAACAATTACCTTCTGTTTCTGAGATAGTGTTTTATTGATTTTCTTACAGATTCCGAGGGTCTTTACCGAATCCTTAACCGAAGTTAATTTTTTAATTGGTTGACCATTTTCATCCAATTCTACTGGACCGACAAATTCGTCATACAGTGCTAAGTATTCCTTAACTAGATCTTCACTTAATTGAAAATAAAGGAATTCCTCAACAAATTTTCGTTCACTTGCTGTCGCTCCATCATCTTGTTTAGCAATGATGGCAAACAATTGCATTAACGCCTTTAATATTTCTTCAGACATGAATCAGATATTTTCCCTAAAATTATGAAAGTGCTGAGATTCTCAAAAGGAATAACAGCACTCAATACAGTAATTTAATATGCTATTAATCTTCTACAAAAGTAAAAGGAACCTCTACGATATCAGCGTATTCTTCTCCTGCTTCTTGCATATCTTCATCATCCTCTTCATAATGCCACTCAACAGAAATATTTTTTCCATCTTCGTGTAATGTTTCCAAACGCATCAAAATATCCAAGATAATTTTTGAAGATGCAGTATTGAAATAGGTCATTTTAAAAACGAACTTAGAAGACTCATTTGCATCTTCACCGTAAGCAGTGATCCAATCAAATACGGGACCATAAAAAGAGGTAACATCTTCGGGTAAAGATTTACCTGAAAATTCAAAAATACCAGCTGCTTTGTCTAAATGAATTGCTGGTGTATCTTCCGTTTTTTTAATAATTAATGCTTCCATATATCTTTTATTCTGCTGTATTTTTATTAATACTAGTTTTTAATAGAAAAAATGAATTCTTTTCATCGATTGGTTCAAAGTGGTATTCCAATGGATTCCCTGTTTTTCTTGCAATATCAATGAAACCTAAACCTGCTCCTCCTTTTTCAGAAATAGCCGTTTCTCTCATTTTTTCTTTATGTAATTGTTTTAATTCATCTTGGTTCAATGAATTAATATTATCAATCATTTCTTTCAATGCAGGAATATTTTCATTTGCAATTCCATTACCAGAAGTGATAAAATATTCATTGTGATCGCTACCGATTAAAAACAAACCTGTTTTCGCTAACCCTTCATCCAAATTATTAGATGCTGTTTCACTTTCATCATCTGCGTGTTTTGAAATATTTTGAAGACATTCTACCATTACATGATATACTTTTTTCTTGATTTTGCCATTCTCTTCGACTTTTTCAAGATTACGTTCCGTCATTGACGTGAATGCTTTTGTAATTTCTTGTGTAACTTCTCCTTCATATGCCAAAGTAATCTTTTTGTCAACCATCATATTATGAAAATCAACAACAAAACGCATATATTGAGAATTGCTATTCATGCCTTTATCTTTCAACTCTTCCATGTTCTTTCAATTTCAAATTATTGTACTAAAATTCAATCCCTAAAAACAAAACATCGTCCATTTGCTTGTGTTTTCCTTGCCACTCATCAAATACCGAAACTAATCTTTCTTTTACATTAGCAATCGGTTGGTCTTTTGCTTCGATTAATACTTGTCTAATTCTTTTAGGTCCAATCTTCTTTAAATCAGTATCATCTGGTCCACCAAATTGATCAGGATATCCATCAGAACAAACATAAACACGATCTCCTTTTGAAAGTACTGTTTCAAAATTAATGAATTTATCTCTACCTCTATATTGAACTCCACCAATAGGGAACTTGTCACCTTTAACTTCTTCTAAACATTCTTCATCTGTTTTTCCTTTACGAAGAATATATAACGGTCTGTGTGCTCCAGAAAATTGGAATTCACCAGTCAATTGATTGAATCGACACATACCAACATCCATACCATCACGCTCATTTTCACCACCTTCTACACCCTGGCGTAATGTTTTTACAACTGCATCGTGTAACTTATCTAGGAGCACTGAAGGAGTAGGAACGTTGTAGTGAACAATTTCTTGAATTAACAAATAACCTATCAATGAAAGTAATGCCCCAGGTACACCATGTCCAGTACAGTCTACCGCTGCAAAATATACGTATTCATCTTTTTTATAAATGAATGGGAAATCACCACTAACGATATCCTTTGGTCTGAAAAACATGAAAGAATCAGAGAACAAATCATTTAGAACTTGCTCCTTTGGTAATATCGAATTTTGAATACTCTTCGCATAATTGATACTATCCTGAATTTTCTTTGATTGAGCTTCAATCAATGACTGTGATTCAGCAAGTTCCTTTTTCAAGGCTCTTTCTCTGAATGTCGCAGTAATCAAATGTTCATTGGTTACAGTTAGTTCTTCAATTTGAAGATTAGCCATATTTAAATCCTGTTCTACTTTTGAAATTTTAGTATTCCAATGTTGTAAAGAAGATTTAGCCGATTGTAACGCTAATTTTAACTGTAAACGATTGATTGGTTTTTGAATGAAGCCAGTAGCAAAAATATACTCTTGCTCGTGTTCAAATGCATCTTCAAGATTTTTAACAGAATATAAAATAACTACATTGCCTTTTTTATGTATTTCAGTAGCTAATTCTGTGCAACTAACAGCACCACCAAGATGGCCATCTATTATCACAAACTGTGGTTTTGATGCGTCATAAGCTTCGATCGCATTTTGACCATCTTGAGCCATATGCACTACTTCATAATCCCATTCAGTAAGTAATTCGTTTAAAGCCGATGAAACAGTAACATCATCCTCAACGATTAAAACTGTATTGTTTTTTGTACTCATTTTATGCTAATGTTGCTGAATAATTTTTGATACTTTCAACAAATGTATTATCAAATAACCAGATAAATTCTGGAGCAAAACTCACATGTGAAGATTTGAATTTTGTTTTGAAACTGACTAAATACATTTCGTTGTTTATTTCTTCCTGTAAATAACTCTCAAGTTCTGTTGAGTTTACTTTTCGAAGTTCTGGAACACC
The DNA here is from genome assembly GCA_947458955.1 of Flavobacteriia bacterium. Lineage (GTDB taxonomy): Bacteria > Bacteroidota > Bacteroidia > Flavobacteriales_D > Crocinitomicaceae > CANHVK01. The sequence continues at coordinate 6,920 of CANGZT010000018.1, forward strand.
ACCGTATATCTTGACTTTCAACATATTTGAAAATTGTGTGATAACCGATGCAGAAATAATATTATCTACTTCTAGCATAATCCCATCACTCATTTCAGCCATCATTTCCGGACTATTTAATACTTCAGGTGGAAGAGCAGTATTACGTAATTGGTCTGCTTCCTCTTCGGAAAAAATCAAACAACAAACCCCTTTCAATTCCCCGATTACCTTAGTAATCATCAAATGAATATTCGATTGATTTTTCTTTTCGATCTCGATCGTATTCACACTCAATGAATCTTCTTGATCTAACTCATTCAATGTGATTGTCTCATTCATGAAAAAAGACAAAGATTCTGCCGCTTTAACCAATCCCGCTGAAATAATATTGCGGGCAGCTTGCATCTCTTTTTGATTAAAAGTTACCATTAAAAGAGGATTAATTATTCAAATAATTTGTCGATACGCTCTACCAATACTTCTGCAGTAAATGGTTTCACTAAATAATCATCAGCACCGTTTGATTTTCCCTCCTCTACTACATCATCTTGACCAACGGCACTCACCATAATAATTTTTGAGGAAACTCCCTCTGCTCTTAATTCTTTCACTATATCTATACCTATCATATCTGGCAAAATATTATCCATCGTAATCACTTCTGGTTCATGTTCTAATACCAACTCTATTCCTTGGCTTCCTGTTCCAGCTTGTGCAACCACTTCATATCTTCCAGTCGCTGATAACGCAGTACTGATTAAAGTTCTCATGTACAATGAATCGTCAACAATAACTACTTTTCTCATACTCTTAATTTTATACTATCTTAACTTTACTTAATAATGTACGTGTAACATCTTTTAAAGGTACAACTTTATCTACACCTCCCATACGAATCGCTTCTTTCGGCATTCCAAATACTACACATGTTTTTTCGTCTTGTGCAACCGTAAATGCACCTGCCTCTTTCATTTCTAACATTCCTCTTGCGCCATCATCTCCCATTCCAGTTAAAATTGCAGCAACCGCATTCTTACCAGCATACCTTGCAACCGATCTAAATAATACGTCTACAGAAGGTCTATGTCTATTAACTAAGGGTCCATCAATAATTTCCACATAATAAATAGCACCACTACGTTTCACCATCATGTGCTTACCTCCAGGGGCAATTAATACCTGACCGCGCAAAACCTTATCGCCATTTTCTGCTTCCTTCACCGTTACTTGACACAAATCGTCTAGGCGTTTTGCAAATTGTTTGGTGAACATTTCAGGCATGTGTTGCACTACAACAACTCCCGGAGAATCTGCGGGAAAATCAACTAATACTTCTCGTAATGCTTCCGTTCCACCCGTTGATGCTCCAATAGCAATTACCGATTCCGTGGTTTGCACCATACTCGAAACACGGGCTTTACTCAAAATCGCATCTGCAGATAGTTTGGGTTCAATACCGTCAACCGAACGATTATTTCCTAAAGAACTTACTTTTTTTCGTATGGTAGCATTTGCAGCTGCTTTTACTTTATTACAAAGTTCAATTGTTGACTCTTCTAATAAAGTACGAGTATTTACTTTCGGTTTTGCTAATACTTCCACTGCACCATATTCTAATGCTAATAAGGCTGTATCTGTCCCTTTTTCCGTTAGCGTAGAAATCACAACAACCGGAATTGGGTGCTGACTCATCAATTTTTTTAGGAAAGTCAAACCATCCATCTTTGGCATTTCAATATCCAAAGTGATGACATCTGGTTTACTTTCGCGCATGCGTTCAACAGCAACAAATGGGTCAGATGCCACACCCATAATTTCAATTTCAGGATCCGATTCTAAAATTGAAACTAATGTTTGACGAACCAAAGCAGAATCATCAACAACAAGTACTTTAACTTTACTCATTTTCTTTCACTTTTGGTTAAAAACTTCATCATCACTTGTCCAGTACCTGTGTTATAACGTAACTTTCGTCCAACTTCACCTCCCACATTTTCTGCTATAATTTTGATTCCGTAATTCGATAAAGTTTGGCGCGCTATCTCAATATTTTGATCTCCAATTTTCAAAGATGTATTCATTTGATTTGCACCTCCAAAAACTTTTGCAACCATATTTTGAATTGTAGCACCATTTCGCAACATTTTGTCAATTAGCTTTTCGGTTGCAATGTTTCCATATTTAGGCGATGCTAATCCATTACCATTCCAAAAGGGTAACATATAATGATTAATCCCTCCTATTTTCAAATATTGGTCAAAGAGGCAAACTGCCACACATGAACCCAACACAGTATCTATCATAAAGGGAGTCTTTTCAGCAAATAATGCCGAGGGATACAAATAATGCTTTCCTAGCTCCTCCTCCATGGATACGTTGATTTTATTAATAGTCAGTTGCATGATACACTTTTAAAAAATTAAAAAAGCATATCATCTTCATCATTGTCAAAAAGAAAATCATTACCATCAGATGAAAAAGTATCATCATCTGCAGATTCAGATTCCAAATTAGGTAATTGAATTAAAAATTCACTTCCTTCTCCTAATTGACTTTTCAAACTTATTTTACCTTCAAGTATGTCAACCAGCGCTTTGGTGATACTTAATCCTAATCCATGGCCACCATAGGTTTTAATGGAACCAGACTCTATTTGATAAAAACGGTCGTAAATTTTATCTTGCTCGTCTTGATTTATTCCAATACCTGAATCAGAAACTTTTATATTTAAAACATTATCAATTATTTCACTTTCAATCTTAATCCAACCATTTTCATGATTAAACTGAATCGCATTAGCTATTAAATTACTAATAATTAAGTGTAATTTTTCAGAATCCGTTTTAAAAATTTGATTTTCATCGATGCTATTAGACCATTCAACTTTAATTCCTTTCTTTTCAATACGATGGCTGAATTGCTGAATGATATTACCTAATAAGTGTTGAATTTTAACAGATATTACCATTAAAGGAGATTCTCCAGCTTCTACTTCAGCAGAAAGAAAGATATTTCTTAATTGAAAATCTAAATCAAATGCTTCAGAATAAATTAATTTCGCAAAAGAAGACATCATTTCTTGAGTAATTTCTCCTTGTGCGATGTTTTTTGATAATTCTAAAATTGAAGCAATCGGATTATTTATTTCATTTCGGATGTTCGATAAGAAGTTAGATTTAAGTTTTTCAGAAGCAATTAATTTATCATTTACCTCGTTCAATTCAGAAGTCAACTTCTTTTCTTCTATTAATTTAGCAGCATTCTCATCTAGTCTTCTTTTGATTTCGGTGAGTAATTGCTCATCGGTTAGTTTTGGTGAGTTATTCATTTTAAGGTAGGCTGGTTAGTAAGTTATAGTACGTAAAAATAATAAAGAAATAATCACAAAAACATGATTTATCTTATATTTTCATAAACATTGTTGGTTTTAATGGACGCAAAGGAACATCGATGCCTGATATTGATTCAGAATGACCTAAGAAAAAGTACCCTCCAGGTTTCAAATGCGAACATAATTTCCTGATTACTTGTTCTTGTGTCTCTCTATCAAAATAAATCAAAACGTTTCTACAAAAAATAATGTCGAAATCTTTCGGTGCATTATAACTATTATCCATCAAATTCAGACGAAAGAACCGAGTTCTTGCTCTTAATTGAGGTACAATTCGAACCTGAGGATTTTCTTGATCTTTACTTCTTAATAAATACTTCTTTTTTTGAGCTAAAGGAACAACATCCACACGATCCATAGGGTAAATTGCTGTTCTTGCTTTTTCTAAAATTCGAGATGAAATATCAGTCCCTAAAATTTCAAAGTCAAATTTTCGATGTTCTTCCATAAATTCACTTATAACCATAGCAATAGTATAAGCTTCTTCTCCTGATGAACTTGCTGAACTCCATACTTTGAAAGGGGCATTTGTTTCTTTAGCGATATATCCAGGTAAAACAACTTCCCTCATGAAATCAAAATGACCTGCTTCACGATAAAAGTCGGTTTTATTAGTAGAGACTAAATCAATCATATTTACAATCTCCTCTTCACCAGCCTTCCCAGATAATACATATCTAGTATATTCTGTGAATGAACTCATCTTATTTGCTTTTAATCTGGATGCTAGTCTAGATTGAAGCATTATCTTTTTTGAGATAGGAAGTTTTATTCCATAATTTGTATAAATAAAATTACTTAACTTCTCAAAATCAACATCATTTAATTGCGCTTGATTATTTTCAAACATATTTGGTAATCGGTCTTAGGTTATTCTTTAATTCAATAAGAACTAAAATCCAATGAAATCGCTATCTAAATTATCTTTACGATCTAAATTTATATTAACACCTTTATCAGAAGATTTTAAAGTTACATGTTTTTTATTATCAATTTGTTTTTTTGTAGTTTCCTCTTTAAAAGTATATTTTTTGTGCGAACTTTCAAAAGTTGAATCAATTTTAAAGAATGCAACCGCTTCTTTTAAAACTTCTGCTTGATTACTTAATTCTTCTGCACTTGCTGCCATTTCTTCTGCTGTAGTTGCATTTTCTTGAACCACTACATTCAAATTCTGTATCGCATTATTAATCTGATCCGCTCCCGAGCTTTGTTCCGTACTTGAAGCAGTAATTTCTTGAATCAAATCAGAAGTTTTTTGAATATTAGGAACTACCTCTGTTAACATGTCTCCTGACTTAAGGGCAACATCAACACTTTGAACAGAAACCTCATCGATTTCAGTGGCTGCAGCTTGAGATCTTTCAGCTAGTTTTCTAACTTCAGCCGCAACCACTGCGAATCCACGACCATGCTCACCAGCACGAGCTGCCTCAACTGCAGCATTGAGCGCCAATAAATTTGTTTGTCTAGAAATTTCTCCGATGATAGATATTTTGGAAGCAATCGTCTTCATTGAATTTACTGTCTCAATCACAGAGTCTTTACTAACTTGAATGTCTTTTGCTGCTTGAATCGAGATTTTTTCAGTTTGACGCGAATTACTCGAATTTTGTTGAATATTCGCTGTCATTTCCTCCATCGATGAAGAAATTTCTTCCACTGAACTAGCTTGATTTGTAGCTCCAGCTGATAATTGCGTTGCAGATGAAGCAATTTGAGCACTTGCAGCAACTATATTTTCAGAATTTGCAATTACTGTAGTCATTAATTGACTCAATTTCTCTAAAGTCACATTCAATGACTCCCCCATTTCTTTTAATTCACCTTGTGATTCAATTTCATAACGTTGTGTTAAATCACCGGTAGACATAGAACCAATGACACGGCTAACTTCTGACGCTGCTTCCCTAGTAGCAATTTCAGATTCTTTTTGATTTGTTATATCTGTAGCTAATTTGATGATTTTTGTAATTCTACCCATTTCATCTTTTACAGCAGAATAGACAGCATCCATCCAAACTTTTTGGCCATTTCTTGTTACACGTAAAAATTGTCCTTTTTTCTCAATACCGATTGCTAAATCCTCCCAAAAACGAGTATATTCATTCGTATTTACAAAGCTAGACTCACAGAATATACGATGGTGTTTCCCTTGAATGTCATTCATCGTATAACCTAAAGTATTCAAGAAGTTTTCATTTGCAGAAATAATATTACCTTTAGGGTCAAACTCTATGAATGCGAACGATTTATTGATTGCATTAACAATACCCTCCGCTTCTTGTTTTTCATATGTTTGTTGTGTACTATCGTAACGAACTCCTAAATACTTCACTGGTTTTCCATTTTCACCCAAAACAGGTGCAAAAACACCATCCACATAATATGGCGTACCATCTTTTTTACGATTTTTTACAGGCCCTCTGAAAATTTCACCTCGCGTAATCGTTGCCCACAATTCTCTAAAGACTTCTTTTGGCATATCTGGGTGTCTAACGATATTTTGGTTTGCACCGATTAATTCTTCACGTTTGTACTGGGAAACTTCGCAATGTTTATCATTCACATAAGTAATATTCCCTTTTAAATCAACTTCTGATACGATACACATCTCATCAACTAATTTCATACGTGTTTCGATTTCTCGTTTAAGTTGTGCTATATCTTCATCATTTGATTTAATTTTTTTTAATAGTTGGTCAATTAAATTCGTTGATTTAATTTTAGATTTAGGCAAAGTTTTTAAATCGGTAAGATTACTTATATTTTCAGAAACTAAATTAATGTAATTAAGATTTTCATCTAATGAAGATAATTCATTTTTCAACTTATTTCTAAAATAAGACGATTTAACAAGTGAAGATAATTTTTTACCGCTATTTACGCTATCAATCAACAATTTGACATCGTCTTCAATAATATTTTTAGTTTTATTATTTAAAACAACAGATATTGTAACAAACAATACATTTAAAACTAATATTGATAATAATACTCTTAAAATTAATTGAGATGTTGGAAAAAAGGCTATGCCAATTAGTCCAGATATACTCACCAAAATAGTAAATACAAGGACTGAGTTTGAAATTTTATTCATAGGTGTTGTATTTTGAATATTCTTAAATTTAATATTTTTAAGTAAAGTAGAGAAACTTAAACAATTTAAATTTTAATTTGTTTAAAAATAAAATTTACAAACTAAGAGTTTATACTTATAATATCTCATTCAACAATGAGATCTTTCAAAACCCGATCGATAAAACTATCACCTAGTTAGCCAGTTTCCTTTTTTTAAGGTTAATATAGAATAAGGAATAATCCAAAATAAAAAAAAAGCATAAAAAATATTATAAGAAAAAATCCAAAATGACTTTTTGGTATTCACATTTAAAGCATAATATAAAGCAGGACCAATTGATATAATAAATGTACTTAGAATTGAAGAACTAATAAATAATCTTGGATAATAAAAACAAATAATTATCATTAAAATAAAGAGTGGAATTGCTAAAAAATTAGAAATTAATTGATTTAATGTTAATAATCTTATATGAAAAAGATTATACTCCCTAAAATTTTTAAAAACATATTTTAACATATTTAAGTTTTCTCTTATATCTCCCCTTTCCCAACGAATTAACATGTTTTTCAAAGTATTGTAACTTGTAGGAACTTTGGTATAAACTACAGCATTTTTTTGAAATAAAGATTTATATCCTAATTCTAAAATTAAATTTGTTAAAGCTCTATCTTCACCTATTTTTGTTTTGACACCAAGAAATGTTTGATTCTGCCAAGATTCTAAACATAATTTAACAACACTAGCTTTGTAAGCAGAAAGTGCACCAGGTGAACAAAGTACAGAATTCATGTTACTTTGTGCGGCTCTAATAAACCCAAAATTAAATGCAAAACTAACATTTAACATTTTAGGGAAAATTGTATTTTGAATATTATAAACCTTAACATTTCCAGCAACTACACCACACATCTCATCAAATATAAATGGAGCAACCAGATTTCTGAGGCTATCTTTTTCGATTACAGAATCACTATCAATTGTTACAAATATCTCTCCAATTGCTAAACCAAAACCTTCGATTAAAGCTTCTTTCTTTCCTTTATTTTTATTAAACTTAATAATCTTAAAATCAAATAATTTATCAATTGTATTCTTTGCCTGTTCTATCCAATTATAAGTATTATCTGTACTACCATCATCAATTATAATTACTTCTAATTTATTTAAAGGATAATTACTTTGAGAAATACTTAATAGAGTATCATATACAAATTTCCCTTCGTTAAATGCTGGAATAATAATTGAACATTTAGGTAATAAGTTATTATTTTTAACAAGAATAAATTTATAATTTAGATACTTATAAAAAAGAAAAGAATATAATAATATTCTAAAAATCAATATAATAAGAATTAAATTCACAAACAAAACACCAAAAAAAGATTTTGAGAATATTATTGCGATTTCATCTATCTGAAAATAAAAAAGATTAAAGATGAAAATAGATGCAGTTATAATCAAAATAGTTAAACAATGTATTATCAAATATTTGTTTTTTGATTCTTGAAATATTTTGAAATGAAATTTCATAAAAAAGTTTGAATGTGTTATTTTATAGTATACTGAGATTAGTACCCTCCTCCTAAAGCCTTGTATAAATTAACCCTAGACAAAGATTGTTCCATCTTTATATTAATCAACTCCATTTCTGCTTGCAAAACATTACTCTGAACAGAGAGTACTTCTAAATAATTAGATTTACCAGCCCTAAAAAGATCTTTTGAAATCTCAACAGCATACTTCAATTTATCCGTTTGTAATTTCTTCATAATCAGTTGTTCGTTTAAGTTTTTTAATCGATTCACTTCTGTACTTACTTCGATTACGCCATTTATCACTGACTTATGATAGTTATAAAGCGCCTCAACTTGCATTGAATTCGCATTTTTAAATTCTAATTTTATTTCTTTTCTATTCAATAAAGGTGCTGTTAAGTTTCCAAAAATAGAATATGCAATTGAAGAAGGTGTGGAAAATAAATATTGTGTATTGAAAGATTGATAACCGATACTACCATCTATTCTTAAACTCGGATAAAATGCTGCTTTGGCTGCTTTTACATCTGCTTTAGCTGCATATAATTCATTTTCCGCCATTCTTACATCAGGACGATGAATTAATAATTCGGAGGGTATTCCTTCTTTTAATTCCGTAGTATTGAATTTTTCCCAACTATTTTGAGTCCGTGCAATGGGTTGAGGAAATCTTCCAAGTAAATTATTTATTTTATTTTCCAAAACTACTATTTGCTGAGTAACCTCAAACTCAAGAGTTTTTGTATTTAAAAGTTGTGCCTCAAATTGTTTAACTGCAAGTTCATTTACAAAACCAACTTCACGTTGTATTTTCATTAGATCTAAAGCTGCCGATTGATTTTTTATCGTTTCTTTGATTACTTCGTGTTCATAATCAAGCGCAACCAACTGATAATAAGCCTTTGATATTTCTGATATCAGATTAGTAATTATCAAATTTTTTCCTTCGACAGTTGACAAAAAACGATAAATAGCTGCCCGTTTTTTATTTTTCAATTTACCCCAAATATCAATCTCCCACGTTGTTTTTAAGCCAACTGAATAGTCTTGTAAATGCATAGGAATTAATCTTCCTGGAACCATTTCTGTAACTTTATTTCCAGCCCAATCCATCGTGTAATTTCCAAACTTTCTTTGACCAGCAGCAGTGAAAAAGTCTAAATTTGGTAATAATGTGCGTTTTGAATAAGTTAACCTATTTTCAGATTGATTTATTTTTTCTAATGCGATTAGTAAATCAAAATTGTTTTTTACACCTTCGTCTATAAGGTGTTGTAGAACGGTTTCTGTAAAAATTAGTTTCCAAGGAACATTTGCTGCACTTATAGAATCGGATTTACCATCATAGGATTTTGGTAAATTCTCGACTTTTGATAGATCTAAATTCTTTGAAGATCCACAATTTGTTAACAATAAAATTGCAGTCAAAAAAAATGAAAATGTAACTATTTTCTTTTTCATATATATTTAATTTGAGTAATAAATCGTTATAAAACTTCAGTTAATGGTTTTTCTACTTTTCTTCCTTTTTGCAGAAATTTCTCAGCAACGGTAGCAAAAAACACATAAAGACCTGGTACAATTATGACTCCAAAAACGGTCCCAAATAACATTCCTCCTGCGGCAGCCGATCCAATAGTTTTATTGCCTAAAGCCCCAGCACCACTAGCGAACATAAGCGGAATTAAACCTGCGATAAAAGCAAAAGATGTCATTAAAATTGGCCTTAAGCGAAATTTAGCTGCTCTCACTGCTGCTTTTAAAGGTTTAGAACCTTTTTTTTGTTGAAGAGTTGCAAACTCAACGATAAGAATCGCATTTTTTCCTAATAAACCAATTAACATTACCATTGCAATTTGAGCATAAATATTGTTTTCTAGACCAAAAAAACTTAAGAACACAAAAGCACCAAAAATTCCAATAGGAAGGGATAATATTACAGGCAATGGCAATATAAAACTTTCGTATTGAGCAGATAACAATAAATAAACAAATGATAAACAAATAATAAAAATATAGATTGCTTGATTTCCAGATTGCACTTCGTCTCTGGTAATTCCTGCCCAATCGATATCATACCCTTTTGGTAATTTACTTTTCGCTACTTCTTGTATAGCCTTAATAGCACTACCAGAACTATATCCTTCAGCTGCTTCTCCGTTTAATTCCGCAGAAGGATACATATTGTAACGTGTTATCTGATCTACACCATAGACTTTTTCTAAACTCATAAAAGCACCTAGTGGTACAAGTTCGTCTTGATTGTTTTTGACAGTAAGTTTTAATATATCTGTTGGTTTTGCTCTATAGGTTGGAAGTGCCTGAACCATTACTTTATACATTTGTCCAAATCGAATAAAATTAGTAGCATATTCACTACCTAATAAGGTTTGAAGTGTGCCCATTGCATTACTAATTGTAACTCCTTTTTTAGCAGCCATATCTTCATCAATATGTAACATATATTGAGGATAACTTGCGTCAAAAATGGTAAATGCGGAGGCTATTTCAGGACGAGCTTTTAAATCTTTAATAAATTGGTGGACGACTAATTCTGTTTGTTTGAAATCGCCTTTTCCTGTTTTATCTAATAATCGCAATTCAAACCCACTTGCGTTACCATAACCAGGTACAGCAGGTGGTGGAAAAAATTCAATCTTTGCATCCTTAATATTTTTTGTACGCTCAGTAAGAAGTTGAATTATTTCATCAACACTTTGTTTCCTATTTTCCCATTTTTTCAAGTTAATAAGACAAGTACCATAAGTCGCACCAGTACCATCTGATAATATATTCGTACCAGCAAGTGAAGAAACAGATTCAATTGCATCAATCCCTTCACACGATTGTTGTACTTGGTTGACCACATCTTTTGTTCTTTCCAAAGTAGCGCCAGAGGGAGTGGTTATACTTGCATAAAATGTACCTTGATCTTCGTTGGGAATAAAACCCGATGGTAATACTCTACTAAACAACCCTATACCTATACAGAAAACTAGCAATAACCCAAAAGTGATCACTTTTCGATTACCAACAATCAACAAAATTCGTTGATACCGATTTGCTAGTTTTTCATAGCGCGCATTGAAAGCATTAAAAAAACGACTGATAGCGTTTTGTTTTTTAACTATACCATGGGTGTTTTTTAAAAACAATGCACATAAAGCAGGTGTTAGAGTTAATGCACTTATACCTGAAATAACGATTGAAATTGCCATTGTTATCGAAAACTGCTTATAAAAGATTCCAACTGGACCAGTCATAAAAGCAGTAGGGATAAAAACAGCAGACATTACCAAAGTGATTGCTATGATAGCACCACTTATCTCCTTCATTGCTAATTCTGTTGCCTTGAAAACACTGAATTTCCCGGTTTCTAATTTTGCATGAACTGCCTCTACAACAACTATCGCATCATCAATAACAACACCAATTGCTAATACTAAGGCGAAAAGAGTGATTAGATTTAGCGAAAAGCCAAATAATTGCATAAAGAAAAAAGTACCAATTAAAGATACTGGAACTGTAATTGCAGGAATGATTGTAGATCTTACATCTTGAAGAAATAAAAAGACTACCAATGAAACCAATATAAACGCCTCTATTAATGTTTTAATGACCTCGTGAACTGATGCGTCTAAAAATCTTGAGACGTCATAACTCATTTCGTAGTCCATACCATCTAGGAAAGTCGTTTCTTTGATCTCTTTCATCCGTTGTTTCACTTTTTTAATCACTTCACTGGCATTCGAACCTGGCAATTGTTTAAGCATGATCGATGCAGCGGGTTTTCCGTTTAATTTAGCTTCAACATCAAAATAGGTAGTTCCAAATTCTACATCAGCAATGTCTTTAATTCTTAATATATCTCCATCTTCAGATGCTTTAATCGGAATGTTTTCATACTGTTCTTTTGAATTATATTTTCCCTTGTATTTAATAACATATTGTAAATTTTCAGACTCTTTATCTGAACTTTCTCCAACTTTACCTGGTGCAGCTTCCACATTTTGTTCTTCTAGAGCACTCAATACTTCATCGGATGAAATATTGTACATCAACATTTTATCAGGTTTCAACCAAATACGCATCGCATATTCTTTAGCACCTAAAATATCTGCAAAACCAACTCCGTCTATTCGCTTCAATTCAGCTAGAATATTTATGTCTGTAAAATTGTAAAGAAACTTTTCCTGCAATGTTGTATCCTTGCTGTATATGTTCAAATACATTAACATAGCATTTTCCTCTTTTGCTATTTTAACACCGTTCTTAATCACTTCAGAGGGTAATTCTCCCATTACAGCAGCAACCCGATTTTGAACATTCACAGCAGCAACATCAGGATTTGTTCCTACTTCAAAAATAATTTGAACAACACCAACGCCGTCATTACCTGCATCGGAAGACAAATATTTCATATTGGGTACACCATTAATTGCTCTCTCCAATGTTACGATTGCCGCTTTCGTTACAGTCTCCGCATTAGCACCTGTATATTCGATAGTTACGTTAACTTCTGGTGGTGCAACACTAGGAAATTGAGCCATTGGTAATTGCGTTAACGCTAATAGTCCCAGCAGTAATATTATCAATGAGACTACTATAGACAACACGGGTCTATGAATAAATTTCGATATCATAAGTTAATTTGTTTTAGAATAAAAAAAAATAGAGTTGAAAAATTAATGCAACTTATTAACTATATGAATTTTATCACCGTTTTTGACGTTTTGAATACCTTCGAACAATATTTTAGTATTTAATGAGATTTCTTTCGGACTCACAACATACATATTAGGCATTCGATGTAATGGAGTTATACTTTTGGAATGTACGATATAATTTTTATCCACCACAAACACGTAAGTTTTCTCTTGAATTTCAAAGGTAGATTTTTGAGGAATTAGTACAACGTTATTTAATGTATGTGATAACAAAATTTTACCACTAGATCCATGTCTTAATACACCTTTTGGATTTGGAAATTTTGCTCTAAAAGCGATATTCCCTGTAGATTTATTAATTTCCCCATCAATAGACTCAACGATTCCTTTAGCTGAATGTAATTCATTATTAGCTAGTCGTAATAATACTTCATCTACACGTTTTTTTTGAGAAATAAAATCTAAATATTCTCTTTCTGAAACATTAAAATAAGCATAAACATCTTTATTATCTGAAAGTGAAGTCAGAAGAGATCCTTCATTTACGAGACTTCCCTTTTTATTTGGTATACGATTAACGACACCATCAAAAGGTGCTAAAATTCGAGTTAACGATAAATCAATTAATGCACTATTCAATTCAGATTTAGATTGCTCTACATTTGATTTTGCTGATTCGAACATGGCTTCTGCTTTTTCTAGCTCAGTTTTAGATATTATATTCTTTTCACACAAAATTTTCGTGTTGAAGTATTCTACTTTTGCAGATTTTAAAGCCGATTCTGAACTTTTTAGCGCTGCTTTGGCTATTGAAACATTTTCTTTATACTGCTTATTATTTATAGTAAACAATAATTGATTTTTCTTAACATATTCACCCTCATCGATTTGAATCTGGTCTATAAAACCACTTACCCTAGCACGTATTTCAATGTTTTTAACAGATTGAATATCTGCTACATATTCACTTGTATAACTAGTGTCAACAAGTACAGGTTTGATAATAGGATATGTACTGATTTGTTTTGAAGCTGTTTCTTTTGTACCACAAGAAACAACAATACCTATTGCTAAAAGCAACAGTAATCTTTGATTTTTCATTTTACTCTAATAAATATAATTAAACAAAATATTATATATAGAAAACAATCGGTTTTACTATATTAATCTATGATATTTAACTATACTTTGGTGGTGGAGCAATGATATCTAGATATAGACTTTTAAAAAAAGAATTTAAATATAGAAAAGATGATTTATGATAGGAGTTCAAAATTCCGCTTAATACAAGAATTGAAACTTTTAAATGCTGATCAAGATGTAAAGTATTTTTTTGAAAATCAATTGAACCGCCATCCTCTTGGTCATTTTCATCATGTTCTTGTATTGCATTTTCAATTTTAAAACATTTCTCTAAAATAAATTCAACTATAGATTCTTGATCGTTAAACTCAAGATCTTCTGGTAAATTAGTTGAGTAGGAATCTTTTGTATCTATACTTACATTTAAAATTTGTACAGACAAAAAAAGCAAAATTATTCTTGAGAAAATCTTATTTATACAAAATTGCATAAGATAAAAATAGTCAATTTAAGCACAACAAAAATTAAAAAAAATTAATTCTAAAGAAAAAGGAGCTGTAAAACTTACAACTCCTTTCAAACATTTTAAATATAAAATTTAAAACTCAATAAAATCATTATCTAAATTATCAGCACCACCTAGACTAATATTAACTCCTCCAGAGTTTGAAGAAGCTCTATTTTCGGCTGGTTTGCTTTTTATAACTTTAGATTCAACTACTGGTCTTGATTGAGGTGCTGGTTTGTTCGCTTTGAAACTATTCATTTTTGAAGAAAATCTATCTTCCATTCCCTCAATTTTAAAGAATGAAATCGCCTCTTTCAAGCTTACTGCTTGCGCACTTAATTCTTCAGCGCCAGCAGCCATTTGTTCAGCAGTTGCTGCATTTTCTTGCACTACCATATTCAAATTCTGAATCGCATTATTGATTTGCTCCGATCCAGAACTTTGTTCATTCGAAGATGCAGTAATTTCCATCACTAAATCAGCTGTTTTTTGGATATTAGGAACAACTTCATTTAACATTTCGCCTGATTTTTGAGCGATATGTACACTTTTTGCAGATACCTCATCAATTTCTGTAGCAGCCATTTGCGATCTTTCAGCTAACTTTCTAACTTCTGCTGCAACTACTGCGAAACCTCTTCCGTGTTCCCCTGCACGTGCAGCTTCTACTGCCGCGTTTAAGGCAAGTAAGTTTGTTTGTCTTGAAATCTCACCGATGATCGAAATTTTAGAGGCGATTAACTTCATAGAAGTTTCTGTTTCACTTACCGAAGTTTTGCTTTCCATGATATCATTCGCCGCTTTTGAAGCGATTTTTTCTGTTTGTCTCGAATTACTTGTATTCTGTTGAATATTAGCAGTCATCTCTTCCATAGATGAAGAAATTTCTTCTACTGAACTTGCTTGATTTGTTGCTCCTTCTGATAATTGTTGCGCAGAATTAGCCATTTCAACACTTGCTGAAGAAATATTCAAGGTATTTTCCATTACACGAGCCAGTAAACTGTTCAATATTTCTATTGTTTTGTTTAAGGCATCCCCCATTTGTTTTAACTCCCCTTTAGAATGAATCGAATAACGTTGTGTTAAATCACCTTCTGCCAATGCTTGTATTACTCTACTCACTTCTTCAGCTGCCATCTGCGTTTCAATTTCCCCTTCTTTTTGAGCAATTAACACATCAATAGTTGCATTCAATGCTTCCCCCATTTGCTTCAATTCAGCTTCAGATAGTATTGAATATTTTTGAGTCAAATCACCAACCGCTAAAGCATTTAATACTCGCATTACTTCGTTCGTTGCTTTTTGAGTAGCAACAGCAGCATTTGTAGCAGCAGTAACGTCAGTCGCAATTTTAATTACTTTGATTACCCTACCCATTTCGTCTTTCACGGGCGAATAAACTGACTGTAACCAAATCTCATTACCATTTTTAGTAAAATGCTTATATAATCCACTTTGAGCAATTCCAGCTGCTAAGTTTTCCCAGAAACGTGCATATTCAGTTGAATTTGCGAAAGCAGGATCTACGAAAGTTCTATGATGTTTTCCGGCTAATTCTGACAAACTATAACCCATCGTATTTTGGAAAATTTCATTCGCAGTAACTACATTTCCCTTTGTATCAAACTCAATAAAAGCAAACGATGTATTGATTGCATTTACAACTCCTTCTGCTGCTTGCTTTTCAAATGTTTGTTGTGTGTTTTCATAACGAACACCTAAATATTTAATTGGTTTTCCGTTTGCGCCAAGTACAGGTGCGAAAATTCCATCTACATAATACGGTGTACCATCTTTTTTACGATTTTTCACCGGACCTCTAAACATTTGACCTCTACCAATTGTAGCCCA
>CANGZT010000019.1 GCA_947458955.1 Flavobacteriia bacterium
AAACTCAAACGAAGCATTAACTACTTTACTCCAACATTTAGAAGGTAATCATAAACCCATTTCCATCCCAACCCATCCAATGAATATCCAAGGAACGGCCGAAGGAACCTTGATAGGAGGGAATTTATCAATTCTGTATAGTTTGTTAGGTACGGATGATGAGGTAAATTTTCAAGATACCATTTTATTTATCGAGGATTTAGCCGAACAACTCTATCACTTGGACAGAATGTTGTTTGCATTCAAAAAAGCTGGAGTATTGGGTCAAATTAAAGGATTAATTGTCGGTGGAATGACCGATATGAAAGATACAGCCATTCCGTTTGGAAAATCATTGGAAGAAATCATTATCGAACATATTAAACCGTACAACATTCCGCTTGCTTTTGGTTTCCCTGCAGGACATATCAATGATAATAGAGCACTAGTATTCGGTAAAAAGATTATGTTGGAAGTAGCGGAAGAAATTACTTTTCAGTACGTTTGACTGTAATAAAATTATGTATGCTTTCAATCGAAAATGAATTCTTGAAAATTTCAGTACAAAAAACAGGGGCTGAATTGTGTAGTGTGTTGGATAAGTCTACTAATCAGGAATATATATGGAGTGGTGACCCTTCAGTTTGGGGGAGTTTTGCACCAGTGTTGTTTCCGATAATCGGTTGTTTGAAAGACAATGAATTTTTGGTGGATGGTCTATCGTATAGTGTACCGAAACACGGATTTATTCGCAATAATATGGACCTTGAAGCAAGGATTTTAAACGAAAATACCATCAAATTCTGTTATAAATACAACGAGAATACATTAAAAAATTATCCTTATCTATTTGAATTTGTGCTACAATATGTATTGGAAGGAAGAATGATTCACTTAGAACATACAATCATCAATCATCATGAGGAGAAACCAATGTATTTTTCATTAGGTGGTCACCCAGGATTTAATTGTCCTTTTTTTGAAGGAGAAAAGTATGAGGATTATTACATTGAATTCGAACAAATTGAAAACGATTCAACGTGGAAAGTGACTGCTGATGGGTTGATTGATGTTACTGCTGTTTCATGTTTGGAAAATACGAATCGTTTACAGCTTCATTCCCTGATTTTCCAAAATGATGCTTTAATTTTTAAAAATTTAAAGTCAAGAAAAGCAACATTAAAAACAGATGCTCATGCTTTAGGTGTGGAAGTTTCGTTTGCTGATTTTAACTATTTGGGAATCTGGGCAAAACCGAATGCTCCATTCGTTTGTATTGAACCGTGGTTGGGTATTTCAGATAGTGTAACTACAACAAAAGATTTTACACAAAAAGAAGGAATTCAACGTTTGGAAGCAAGAAACCAACAGACTTTTTCTTACAGCATTCGTTTGTTGGGTTAACCTAAGAAATCACCTCGTTGGCTATCTAATTTCAATAAGATGTAAATCATCACACTGAATGACATCATCGAGGAACCTCCATAACTGAAAAACGGTAAAGGAATACCGATTACAGGAGCAAATCCTATGTTCATTCCAATGTTTACTGCGTAGTGATAAAATAAAATCATCGCAACACAATATGCATATACCCGATTAAAGGTTGCTTTTTGTCGTTCTGCTATCTGTATAATTCGGAAGAGCATAAACATAAATAATAAGGTAAGGGTCAAACTACCCACAAATCCCCATTCTTCCGCCCACGGACAAAAGATAAAATCCGTTTCTGATTCGGGTACATGGTTGGATTCCACACTTGCTACACTGGCATTACTATATCCTTTACCAAAAAAACCTCCTGATCCTACGGCTGCCATAGCACGATTTCTGTTATAATCTTCTCCATCCGGGTCTTCACGTAAACCTAAAAATAATTCAATTCGGTCTTTTTGGTGTTTGCGTAAACCTTGAAAACCAAAATTTACAACCGATGAAATGAGTGAACTTAATACAAAACCTAGAATAACAATCATTGTGATTCTTCGTCTATCGCGTTTTGCAACAAAGAAACGGAGAATAAAGTACGAAGAAATAGACATGACAAATAAAGTTCCTATAACTCCAAAAAAACCTGGTATTATTATTCCTGGTAAAAATGAAAAAGTAATGGTATTGTTACTCATCAATAAAGTGATAATTGACAAGAAAATTACCACGAATAAAATGGGAATAAAATGCGAACCTACCCACGTTTTTTTAAATCTAACCCCTGGTATAAGGTTTACTAAATGTAATACTATTGGGTCATAAGTAATACCTTCTCGATACATAACAAACAAAAATGATGTAAACACAACAAATGTTCCTGCATCAGGTTGCAATAAGATTAAAACAACGGGAATAAAAAGAATGATGTTTGCAACGATTACTGTATTTACTGTTTGTTGTTTTACATTGATACTACTGATATAACTTGCTAACGCAATCGCTGTACCTATTTTAGCAAATTCTGCAGGCTGAATTCCCATTGAACCGATACCTAGCCATGCTCTTGCTCCATTTACTGGAGGCATAAAAAGTACAATCACTAGGAGTACTAAACAAAATAAGTAAATAGGAATCGCGAATTTCCGATAAATACTGGCATCGATTAGAAAGACCAATAATCCCAAAAAAGTTGAAAATCCTACCCACATGATTTGTTTTCCGTATTTCTGTGAAAAATCAAATAAGAAGGGTGCTTTTGGATTATAAGCCGCAGAGTATACGTTGGCAATACCAATTAAGACCATTACCGCAAAAACGATAAATAAAGTCCAATCTATGTTTCCAAAAAGTGATTCTTCTCTTTTCATAATTTTTATACAAAAGACCAATAGACAAAACACAAAAGACTGAGAATTACTCTTTCTTCTTGTAATATTTTGTCTTAATCTAGGTTTGCTTTAAGCATTTTTTCTTCTTTTTCTTTATCTGTTATTTTTTTCAATAGATATTTTTCCATCATTAAGTTCGATACAGGTGCTGCCCACGTTCCACCAAAACCTGCATTCTCTATGAAAACTGCAATCGCAATTTTAGGTTTGTACATTGGAGCAAAAGCGATGAATACAGAGTGATCTTCACCATGGGGGTTTTGTACAGTACCTGTTTTACCACAAACGACGATGTCTTTTATTCTTGCCCCTGATCCAGTACCTCCTTTTTCATTTACAACGCGTCGCATTCCTTCAACTACCGATTCATAATGTCTGTGATTTACCATTGTATATTTTTTCTTTCGATAGATTGCTAGCGGTCCTTTTTTACCAATAGATTTTACGAAGTGTGGTGTGTAATACCAACCCCTGTTGGCTAATATACAAGCTAAATTTGCTAATTGTAGTGGTGTAGCTTTTACCTCACCTTGACCAATGGAGTTAGAACGAATAGTACTAAATGCCCAATTATGATGTCCATACCATTTATCATAGTATTTTACATCCGGAATCAGACCTGAACGAATTCCAATAATATCCGTTTCTAATTTTTCACCAAATCCAAAACTATGCATGTATTTTACCCATTTTCGTAAACCTATTTCAGCATCTTCTGTTTGTTTTTTTCGTTTACCTTGTTGAATTACTCTTCGTACTATGTGATAGAAATAGGGATTACAAGAATATTGAACCGCTTCTGCTAAACTTCCTGCATTCGGGTGGTTGTGACAACCTACCATGCTTTTTTTACAAGGAAATCCTGTTCCAGGAGTAATTACTCCTTCCTGTAAAGCTACCAACCCTTGTATTAATTTGAAAGTTGAACCAGGAGGATATTCTGCAGATAAAGGCCTTGGATATAAAGGCATCTTTGGATCTTGTAGTAATTTCGGATAGTTTTTTGCAATGCTTTTTTTACCAACAAACAAATTTGGGTCGAAGGAGGGTGCAGAAACCATGGCTAAAATCTCACCTGTTTTAGGTTCAATTGCTACAATACAACCTCGTTTGTTTTTCATTAATTTTTCACCATACGCTTGAAGTGTGATATCAACACCAAGTTTTAATGGCGGACCTTGCCTTGCCATGGTATCGTATTTTCCTCCTGCATATGCTTCTATAGCATTATTCAATGCAGATGTTACAATGTAGTGAATTCCTTTTATTCCTCTTAGTTCCTCTTCATAAAAACGCTCTAAGCCTGCTCGTCCAATGTTGTCACCAGGGCTATAGAAATGATCTTTTTTTATTTCATCCCCATTTACTTCTGAAAGATAACCAAGGATATTTGCTCCGTTAGCAAATGGGTAACTTCGCATGCTGGTAATTTCTTCGTAAAATCCTGGGAAATTTTTTAAATAGGGTGCCATATTGAGCATCTCATCTAATTCAATTTCCTTGACGAAAGGATACGCTCTGATTTTTTGGTAATTACTTGTGGTTTTTCCAGTGGCTGGATTTTTATATTTTCCCTCGCCTAATTTAATTTCCCAAAAACGACTTTTTACTTTTTCAGGTGTCCAACCGATAAGTTTTGCAAAGGCTATGGTGTCAAAATTTTTAATCTTTGCCTCAACCATCATTAGGTTGAAGTACGTTTTATTAGCAACAATTTTTCTTCCTGAACGATCAAAGATAACTCCTCTTGGTGGGGTAATTTGTTTTCGTTTTTCTGCAATTTGTTGTGCACGTAAGGTCCAACTCTCGTCTATTACTTGCATATAAAATAATCGAACCGTATAGATGGCACCAACTAGGAGGAAGAATACGATAATTACATATCTGCGCGAATCGTTATTCATCGTGTACTAGGCTTTTTAAAGAAAAGGAGTTGAATTAAAATAGACATACCCAACGAAAGTGGTACACTTAATATAATTTTAAGAATCATAAACCAAAATTCACTCCATTTAAATTGTTCTATGAGAAAAAACCAAAAGTTATGAGCTGCTAAGAATATTCCAAATACGGTTGCATACCAAACATACCCCATTGTATAGATCGATAAATCGGTTGTTGGTGGATAACCATCACGTGGTTCAAATAACTTCATTAAATAGGGCCTTCCATAGGCAATTAGTATGGCAGCCGAAGCGTGTAACCCATAAGTATTTGATAATGAATCTATACTAAGTCCTAGCACAAATGAAATCGACATCAATAAGAAAATATTTAACGTATTTGGTAGAAAAAAGATGAACATAGGATAGATCATAAACTGTATCCCAAGTCCTAATTCAAGATGATTAAATACATATACTTGAGCTAACAAGAATAATATAAATCGTATACTATGTTTTCCTATTTCAATCATTTATTCTATCTCTTCATCAGAAGGAATTTTTTTTTCGAGTTCTTTCTGTTCTTTAAGCATCAGATTTTTAATTACATATACATTTTGAATTTTTCTGTAATCTTCTGAATAATATATTTCTACATCCCAAAGCGGTTTACCTTCAACTGTTTTTAGACTTTTAATTTTACCCACAGGTAAACCTCTTGGGAAAATACCAGATCCACCGCGTGTTACGATTTTAGACCATTTTTTTAAAGTTAAATCATTAGAAATACTTGAAATCGTACCTATTTTTGGGTTTTTCCCATTCCATTTTAAAAGCCCAAATATTCCATTTTTTTCAACCATTACATCAATATTGATATCTTCTGTTAATACAGATTTTACAACGGCATAATGGTCACTTACATTATGAATTATTCCTACGATTCCTTTGTTTGAAAAAACACCCATTCCACGATATATTCCGCTTGATTTTCCACTACTTAACGTGAAATAATTGTTTCTTTTGTTAACAGTAGAATTAATAACCACCGCCGGAATATATTCGTATTGTTGATGCTGTAAAGTATCATCAATTTTAAAAAGTGCTCCTTGTACTTTGATAAAACTTTCTGATAATCTTTGTCTTAGTTGAATGTTTTCATACTGGAGTTTTCGATTATTATAAGGCAATTGAAAATGCTTAGTTACATCGTTGCGATACGTTAGTAGTTGACCTGAAACAGCCGATGCTGTAGTCAAATATTGAGATCGTGGAAAACTCAAATAGGTAAAATACGTTGATAAAGCAATCCCTTGTAAGAGAGCAAAATATAAGAAAATTCGAAAACGTCTAAAAAATGCAATCAGGTTGCGCATACCAACAAAAGCGTAAAGTCCCTCGAGGGGACTTTTTATTAATCTTTAATTAAGAATTGGAACTTGTCTATGTTTTTCAAAGCAATACTTGTACCTCTTGCTACAGCTCTAAGTGGATCTTCTGCAATGTGTACAGGTAATTTTGTTTTTTGAGAGATACGTTTGTCTAGCCCTCTCAACATAGAACCACCCCCAGCAAGGTAAATCCCTGTTTTATAAATATCTGCAGATAATTCTGGTGGTGTCATCTCTAACGCACTCAAAATCGCCTCTTCAATTTTAGAAATCGTTTTATCCAACGCGTGAGCCACTTCTGTGTATGAAACGATGATCTCTTTTGGAATACCTGTCATTAAATCACGACCGCGTACTGCGAAATCTGCTGGTGGATTTTCCAATTCAGGAATTGCAGCACCTACTTCGATTTTCAATAATTCTGCTGTACGTTCTCCAATTAAGATGTTGTGCTGACGACGCATATATTCTTCGATGTCTTGTGTAAAATCATCTCCCGCAACACGTATAGATTTATCACAAACAATACCTCCTAATGCAATAACGGCAATCTCAGATGTACCACCACCTATATCGATAATCATGTTACCCATAGGCTCTTCCACGTCGATACCAATACCAATCGCAGCAGCCATAGGCTCGTGAATTAAATATACTTCTTTTGCACCTGCGTGCTCACAAGAGTCTCGTACCGCACGTTTCTCTACTTCTGTAATCCCTGAAGGAATACAAACCACCATTCTCAATGTAGGTGTAAAGAAACTTTTTCCTGTGTTAATCATCTTAATCATCCCGCGAATCATAGATTCAGCACTTTGGAAATCAGCGATTACACCATCTTTTAACGGACGAACTGTTTCGATTAACTTGTGTGTTTTTCCGTGCATCTGTTGCGCACGTTTTCCAATGGCAACAATGTTACCTGTTTGAATATCTTTAGCAACAATTGAAGGTTCATCAACCACCACTTTATCATTCATGATAATTAATGTGTTAGCTGTACCTAAGTCAATCGCTATCTCTTGTGTTAAAAAACTAAATAAACCCATTTTTAAAATTGCTTTTCTTTTGAAAAGACTGTTTTAGTGCCTTAATCGAAAAATTTCTTTTTTTGTTACACTTTTCACAAAATTATTAATGCTTAAAGTGTCTGTTTCCAGTCATCACCATAGCAAGGCCATTCTCATCGCAGTAGTTTACTGACAAATCATCTTTGATTGAACCTCCAGGTTGAACTACGGCAGTAATTCCTGCATTTTTTGCAATCTCGACACAGTCAGGGAAAGGAAAGAATGCATCAGAAGCCATTACCGCTCCTGTTAAGTCAAAGTTAAATGCTTTTGCTTTTTGGATAGCTTGTTGTAAAGCGTCAACACGTGATGTTTGTCCTGTCCCGCTTGCAAACAATTGATTTCCTTTTGCTAAAACAATGGTATTTGATTTTGTGTGTTTTACGATTTTGTTTGCAAAAACCATATCTTTCACTTCTTCAGCAGTTGGCGCTACTTTCGTAACCGTTTTAAAATCTGCTGCAGTTTCAGAAAGTGAATCTTTATCTTGTTCCAACACTCCGTTCAAAACAGTACGGAAAAGTTTCGTTGGAAGTTTCACGTCATTTTGAACCAAGATAACACGGTTCTTTTTTGATTTCAATAATTCCACTGCAACATCAGCATATCCTGGAGCGATAATTACCTCACAGAATAAGTCGTTGATTAACGTTGCTGTTTCTAAATCGATGGTTGTATTTGAAATTAAAATTCCACCGAATGCAGAAACTGGGTCAGCAGCTAATGCCGTTTCGTATGCTTCTTTGATGGTGTTTCTCGTTGCAATGCCACACGCATTGTTGTGTTTCAAAATCGCGAACGTAGGTCCATCATTTTTGAATTCAGCGATTAAATTTACTGCTGCATCAACGTCTAATAAATTGTTGTAAGAAAGTTCTTTGCCATTCAATTTAGTAAACATTTCATCTAAATTTCCGTGGAAAATTCCTTTTTGGTGAGGATTTTCACCGTATCTCAATTCGGTAGAAGTCTTGATACTTTCGTTGAAAGTTACTTTTTCATCTGCATTGAAATAATGGAAAATTTGAGTATCGTAGTGAGAAGAAACGTGGAATGCATCTCTAGCAAACGTTCTTCTTTCTTCGATCGTTGTTGCTCCTTCTGCATTTGAGTTTAAAATCTCTAAAAAACGACCATATTGCTCTTGTGAAGGAATAATAACTACGTCTTGGAAATTTTTTGCCGCTGCACGAATCAAAGAAATTCCACCGATATCAATTTTTTCGATAATGTCTTCATGACTTGCTCCGGAAGCTACTGTTGCTTCGAATGGATATAAATCAACGATTACCAAATCAATTTCTGGGATTTCAAATTCTGCAATTTGTCCTTGATCTCCTGTATGTGCTCTTCTATTTAAAATACCACCAAAAACTTTTGGATGTAAAGTTTTCACACGTCCGCCTAAAATAGAAGGGTAAGATGTTAAATCTTCTACTCTTTCTACAGCAACCCCTAAATCTTCGATAAAAGATTGTGTTCCTCCTGTTGAATAAATAGTAACTCCTAATTCGTTTAATCTGTGGATAATTGGCTCTAAACCAGTTTTGTCAAACACAGAAATTAATGCGCTTTTGATTCTTTTTGACGTGCTCATTTTCAATTGTAAATAGGCTACAAAATTAGGACAAAAAAAGCAGAAATAAGGGTTTTTAAAATGTTAATTTTCTACATTTTTTGGTAGTTATTCACAATGGGGAAATACTGATGTTATTAATCAACTTTCAGTCTATAAAAAGTACTCCTACCTCCTGATTCTGATTTGATAAATATTCCTTTTTCAATAAGTTCGTTAATATCTCGTGTCGCAGTCATTTTAGTACATTTGGTAATACGTGTCCATCTATCAGAATTGATATTTATCTCATTGTTATCTAGTAATTTTTTAATTACTTTTAATTGTCTTGTGTTAAATTCTTCGTCTGAATGTTGCTGCCAAAAAGTACGTTTCGATTCAACTTTATTCACTGTTTCTTCTGAAAATGAAAGTGATGATTCTATTGATTCTAAGGTCCATTTAATCCAAGATGTGATTTCTAACGTATAAGTACTTGCACGATTCAATTGTTCATAATAGGCTTTATTATTTTGTAAAACTGCTGTTGAGAAACTATAATATCGATAGGGTACTTGATCTGCTTCACAGAGTATTTTATCAACGATTGCTCGACCTATTCTTCCATTTCCATCTTCAAAAGGGTGAATTACTTCAAACCACAAGTGTGCAATGGCAGCTTTGATATATGGGTGATGATTACTTTTATTAGCGTATTCAAGAAATTCATCCATCATAGATGGAACGAGGCTTGATGCAGGTGCTTCGTAATGTACACGTTCTCTTCCCATTGCACCAGAAACAATTTGCATAGGTTGATCGGATGTTCTATAATTGCCTACTTCTATACGAATTCCAGCGGAGCGACCTGTTTGAAATAAACCTGCATGCCAATCAAATAATCTATCTTTAGTGAGCGGTAATTGATAATTACGTGTAGTTTCTAAAAATACATTGATTGCTCCTTCTGTTTCAATAGAATTAATTACAGTTTCATCGTTTTCTATTCCTAAATTCCGCGCGATGGAAGAGCGAATTTGAGATTCTTGTAAATAATTTCCTTCTATTTCACTATTGTAAAGTATGTCTTTTACCTCCGTTTCAAAAGCGGTTGTTTCCTGAATATTAAAACCTAGTCCTTTTAGTCTGCCTAACAAGTGTTGCTGTTTCGAAACAACACGTATTAAAATCGGATAAATTATTTCATTATCCCATTCCCATAAAGGCCAGTTTTTCAATTGATAAACATACATGTTACGAATATACGACTTATTCGTAACATTTTTGTTACGATTAGATGGGTTAATCGTAACATTCTAAAAAATAGATCTAATTATAGCCTTTAATAATGTTATTTTCTCCAAAATAAAAACAAGAAGGATTATAATCGTCCCAACATGCTTGATATTCATTTCCACTTCCATAATTGGATGTATTCACATGATTAGGTAAACCTCTTTGATAAGTCACCATATCATAATCCATTCCAATCCAAATGTATCCTTTAACCACATTTTTACAGTCTTCTCGTGACCAATTAGGATGTTTTTTTTGTAATCTCCCTGCTTTTGTTAGATACCATTTTCGTTCTTCTTCGAGATCTTTTAATCTATTCTTTTTTATTATTTCTAATTGTTCAATTTTTTTTACGTTTATCAAACTATCTTCAATTCTTAATTTTTTAATAAATTCATTTCTATATTTATACAATAAAATTCTGAAATTTTGATTCAATTTATTATCACCAAAATATGATAATCTCTCTATATTATTTAATTCATTAAGGCTTAATTTTGATAACTGAAGTTTTGCATATTCTATACTTTTTGAATTTTTAATTTCATTTTTTAGAAGTTCTTCTTTAAATCTTTTATCTTTTTCATAATTAGAAATATACGTCGAACTAACTAAACAAAAGATTATAATTAACCATCTAACATGATTGTTTAAATTCAATTTTGTTTTATTAATTAAATAGTGGTATATGGAAGAATTAATTAATGTACCTGATAATACTAATAATAATGAACCAAAAATACTTTCTAGATAATTGAATAATCCTAAACCTATAAGTAATATTCCAAAATAGAATTTTAAGAAATTCTTTAAATTGATTGACATAATACTAAAATTTATAAAAACTATTTATTTGAAACGAAACAAATATAACAAATAAGATATATTTTATGTATTATTTGTTATAGATTTTATTTGCTTGTCCAAGCAATTTCGTTGAATGAGAACGGAAGAAGATAAAAATAAATTAAGGCATCTTGGACATAAAATAAAAACAATAAGAATTCAAAAAGGAATGAATCAAACCGAATTTGCCAATTCAATAGGTAAAGATCAACCTTGTGTTAATAGACTTGAAAATGGAAGGGTAAATCCTGGGTATTTGTATCTACAATTAATTGCTAAAGGCTTAGAAATTGAAGTAAAAGATCTTTTCTAAGATTGCAATTGAAAATCACTCCTCCACAAACAACCTTACCACCTCAATTCTTCGGTCAGATACCTCTTCGATAACAAAGCGTAATTTATCTGATTTTACCTCTTGTCCGGCTTCTGGGATGGATTCTAATTTATGAATGATTAATCCGCCGAGTGTTTCGTATTCTTCGGATTCTTTTAAACCTAATTTGTAGTTTTCGTTGATGTAATCAATATCTGTTCGTGCTGAAAAACGGAACTCTTTGTCGGAAATTTTTTCTTCTAATAATTCTTCCGTATCGTGTTCATCTTCAATATCTCCGAAGATTTGTTCGATCACATCTTCCATCGTAATTAATCCTGCAGTTCCTCCGTATTCATCTACCACAATGGCAATACTTACAGATTTGGAAGTAAAGGTTTCCAAGATTTGTTTTGCCGGTGTCGATTCAGGGAAAAATGGCAAGGAACGCATTATTTTTGCTATCGAAGTTGGATTTTTAAACAACTCAAACGAGTGAATATAACCAATCACATTATCGATGGTGTCGCGATACACCAATACTTTCGAAACGCGCGTATCGATAAACAATTTCTTTAACGCATCCATTGTTTCATTCACATCAATAGCAATGATTTCTGGTCGTGGAACCATACAATCACGGGCTTTGATTTTAGAAAAATCGAGGGCGTTTTGTAAAATTTGAATTTCGTTGCCAAATTCTTCTTCCTCTTTGATACGCTCGTTCATATCTTGCACATAATGTTCCAAATCGACTTTCGAAAATACCTTTTCAGAATTTGTAATTTCTACTTTCATCAAACGTAAAAAACGCATACTGATGAACATAATCACGGAAGTCGGCAAAAACAAAATCCAATAAAATAAATAAGCTGGAAAAGCAAAGGTTTTCATCAGTCCGTTCGGGTTCAACTGAAACACTGCTTTTGGAAGAAATTCTGCGACAATCAACACCAATAAGGTTGACATAATTGTTTGTAAAAGAAGTGTTAGTACCTCTCCTTCAACACCCCACGATTGGATCACAGGATTTAACAATTTAGCGGCACTCATTCCGAATAATACCAATGCGATGTTATTCCCTAATAATAAGGTAGCGATGAAATGCCCTTCTTTTTTGTATAGAAATCGTAAAATTTTTCCGGTAAACGAACCTTTATTGATGTCTAATTCAATGCGCAATCTGCTTGAAGATACAAACGCAATCTCAACACCTGAAGTAAACGCGGAAACAAGTAAAGTACAAAGTATGATTATCAGGTCGGGGTCCATAGACTATTTACTGTAATTCATCAAATCAAAACCGATGTCCTTGCGGTAATATGCGTCTTCGAAATCGATGTTTGAAATTGTATTGTACGATTTAGATAATGCTAGATCGATGGTTTTTCCGTAAGAAGTAACCGCTAAAACTCTACCTCCTGCTGATAATACAGCGGGACCATCAGAAGTTGTTCCTGCGTGAAAAACAATACTATCATTTACTGCATTCAATCCGTAAATCGGTTTACCTTTTTCGTAATCTTCTGGATATCCACCTGATACCATCATTACAGTAGTTGCTGCACGTTGGTCAAATTGAATATCTCTTTCAGAAAGTGTGTTTGTAGCAACTCCTTCGAATAAATCTAGAATATCAGACTTAATTCGTGGCATTACTACCTCTGTTTCAGGGTCTCCCATACGACAATTGTACTCAATCACATACGGTTCGCCTTTCACTGCGATTAATCCAAAGAAAATAAATCCTTTGTATTCAATATTTTCTGCTTTTAATCCTTTAACTGTTGGGATAATAATCTGATTTTCGATTTTATCCATAAACGTTTTATCAGCAAAAGTTACTGGAGAAACAGCACCCATACCTCCTGTATTTAAGCCTGTATCTCCTTCACCAATGCGTTTATAATCTTTCGCTTCTGGTAAAATTTTATATGAATCACCATCTGTAATTACAAACACAGAAAGTTCAATTCCTTTCAAGAATTGCTCAATCACAACGCTCGAACTAGCATCGCCAAATTTAGCATCAGCAAGCATTGCTTTTAGTTCTGTTTTTGCTTCTTGCAGTGAATCTAAAATCAACACTCCTTTACCTGCTGCAAGCCCATCTGCTTTTAACACATACGGTGCTTTCATCGATGCAAGGAAGGCATATCCTTCTTCTAATGTATCTTTTGTGAACGTAGCATATTTTGCAGTAGGAATGTTATGACGTTGCATAAATTTCTTCGCAAAATCCTTACTACCTTCTAATTGTGCTGCATATTTTGATGGACCGATTACTGCAATGTGACTGATTTGTGCATCATTTTTGAAGAAGTCGTAAATCCCTTTTACCAATGGATCTTCAGGACCTACTACCACAACATGAATATCATTTTCAAGTACAAAATTTTTGATTGTATCAAAGTCTGTTGGTTGGATTGCCACATTCGTTCCGTGGTTGCGAGTTCCTGCGTTTCCTGGTGCAATGAATAATTGCTCTAACATTGAACTTTGTGCTATTTTCCAAGCGATTGCGTGTTCTCTACCTCCCGAACCCAATAATAATACTCTCATATTCTTTTTAATACTTTGAAAAAAGTGGTTGAATTAGTTGCAATGTTTCAATAAAGACTCAAACAATGCTTTTCCATCTAAATTGTTTAATTGCGCATCAGCAGCACGCTCTGGATGTGGCATCATACCAAATACATTTTTTCCTGCATTCGTGATTCCTGCGATGTTGTCAATCGAACCATTAGGATTGAACTCTTCAGTAATCTCTCCTTCTTTCGAAGCGTATTTGAAGATAATTTGGTCGTTATCGTATAATTTTTTGATCGTATCATCTGAAGCATAAAAACGTCCTTCTCCGTGTGCAATTGGAATTTGATATGTTTCCGATGCATTTAATTCTTTCGAAATCGCTGCAGTTGCAGAAGTTGGTTTTAAATAAACGTTTTTACAGATGAATTTTTGTGTATTGTTGTGTAATAATGCTCCATCTAACAATCCTGATTCAGTCAAAATTTGGAATCCATTACATACTCCTAATACGTATCCGCCATTGTTTGCATGTTTGATTACCTCACCCATGATTGGAGATAATTTTGCGATAGCACCTGAACGTAAGTAATCTCCATAAGAGAACCCACCTGGCAAAACAATAAAATCAG
This sequence comes from Flavobacteriia bacterium, assembly GCA_947458955.1. Lineage (GTDB taxonomy): Bacteria > Bacteroidota > Bacteroidia > Flavobacteriales_D > Crocinitomicaceae > CANHVK01. The sequence continues at coordinate 14,314 of CANGZT010000019.1, forward strand.
CACCCTTTAGGTCTGCTTCTTTGTGCCATAAACGTTCAACTTTTTGATTAAGCATTGTTTCCAATACGTACACCATATCCTCATCGCAATTTGAGCCTGGGAAAGTAACTACTCCGAATTTCATCTGACTATCAATTTATAATTTGAATCCTAAATCAAGGATTTTTTAAAATGTGTAACAAAATTAGTGATTTCGATTGCACGCTTTTGATTATTTGATAAAAATTTTCACGATGCATATAGAAAACATACCATAAAATAATAAATTCCCTACAAGGGAGGAAGATTTACTGAAAAATAAAAAGGGCATGAAAAAGGATAGTGGTATGGAAAAATAACTAAACCATTCAAAATGCCCCCAACCTGAAAACTCAACAATTCCCATTAAAATGGAAACAACCATTATTAAATTTAGAATTGAAATTAATTTTTTAAATCGTAAAGAACTTTTTGATGTTTTGTAAGAAATAGTAATTAAACTTACAAAAGCTAAGATTGAAAAAAATGCAATGATTAACCAAAAAACTAAATTACTTTGTATACCACCTGTTTTAATATTGATAAAATCAGACCATATAAGGTGTTTATTCACAGAGATATATACATAAGCATAAATCAGAGGTAATAAAAAACCAAGTGTAGACAATAAAAACTCACGAAAAACAAATGGACGAATACGCAAAATCATCAACCATAAAAAAGGTAGTATTCCTAATAGAGGAGGGTGAAAAGTTCCTGCAATTCCTAAAAATAAGCCGGTATTAAAACACCATTTCCTTCCATCTGCATTATTCTCCAAACGAAACATTTGAAACAAAGCAATAATCAAAAAGAAGTGTGCAATTAAAATACCGTCTAATTGATATGCTGAATGAAAAAAACTCATCAATACAACATAAAAAAGAGCTATGATATAGGTGTTCCTGTCGTGAAATTCATTTTTATTAAACAAATAGTTTGCCAACACAGCATTTATCAAAACCAATAAACTGGTTAAAACATACAGAGTATTAACTGCATAAAACGAGTGTTTACCCCAGAAACCTAAATCTATAACAGGAAGTACTTCGAAATAATTGGTGAAATAATTTAAAAGAGCAAAACCCACCACAATAAATGGTAAGAACAATAAAACGAACAGTTGATTTCCTAAAAACAGCCTAATCATTGCCACGAAGATACAATTTATCTATCCTGTTTTTAACAATATTGATGAAAATAATCGCTTGTTTTGTTGATAATCCAAAAAGGAATTGCTTACTTTGTTCCAATAAAATCTCGGAAACTATGAATTCAAATGTTATTTTTTACGGTCTTGCAAAGATTTTTCAAGGTTCTTTTTTGTTCTTTGAATTTATTCAAAATAAGTTTAATTATTTTTTAATTATACTTGGTTTCTTTGGTTTATTCTATTGGTTACGTTGGCAAAAGAGATTTAACGAACAAGCTGAAAACAATCCTGATCAAATTAAGTAATTGATATAAATCATTATATTTAAGGCTGTCAACTGACAGCCTTTTTTTTTAACTAAAGTGGAGAAAAGTATCATCATTACAGCAGGCGGAATTGGTAAACGAATGGGAGGTTCCTTGCCTAAGCAGTTTTTGCCAATACAAGGAAGACCCTTGTTGTTTTATACTATAGATCGATTTCACCAATATGATCCAAACATTGAAATCCTATTGACTTTACCAGAAGATTGGCGTTCATATTGGGAAGCTTTATGCAAAGAATTTTCTTTTTCAATACCTCATCAAGTGATTTCTGGGGGTAAAGAACGTTATCATTCTATACAATTGGCATTGGCACATTCAACTGGAAATTTAGTTGGTGTACACGATGGAGTTAGGCCTTTTGTTTCGATTGAAACCATTGCTCGTTGCTATGAAAAAGCACAACTCGATGGCAGTGCAGTTCCAGTGATGCCTATAAAAGAATCATTACGCAAGTTAAACGATAAATTAAAATCAGAATCCGTAGACCGAAGCGCGTATCGATCGGTTCAAACACCACAAGTGTTTGAGCGTAGCATTTTGTTAAATGCTTACGAGAGACCTTTTCACGATGCCATTACTGACGATGCTTCATTAGTGGAAGAAAACAGAACAACGATTTATTTAGTTGAAGGTAATGAGGAAAATATAAAAATCACAACACCTTTGGATATGGCATTTTGTGAGTTTCTATTGTCAAATTAATAAAATTTCTATTCACATTCTTCCTTCAAATCCAACATTTGTTGACCATCCATCGTTTGGAAATCTTTACACTTTTCCAATTGAATTTTTTTCAAACGTTTCATTTCGCTTAAATCTTTAGTTGAAGCTTCTTTACTAAACATTTTAGCAGAAAAAGTTTGAAGTTTTTGCCCGGCTTCAAGACAATCACAAATTTTAGTGTTATCACTACAAGAAGAAAATAAAAGCAGAATAGTGAAAGAAAAAAGAATCGTTTTCATATGCATATATTTTAATTTTTGACAAGAAATAGTGGTAAAGATATAGATTAATACTTTGAGGTTAGTTGTAAATAATAAGGCTTCGTTAAAAATTTGTTACTTGTTTATTTATTGTATAACTATTTCTTAAACGAAATCATTCCTATCTTTATTTTCTTTTGGTATAATTTTAACACCCAAACAATGAAATCGAAACTACCACATATTGGAACGACCATTTTCACGGTAATGTCTAAAATGGCAAATGAATATCAGGCAATCAATCTTTCACAAGGTTTTCCAAATTTCCCGGTAGACGAACGTTTAATTTCGTTGTTAAAAGAAACAGCAGACGAAAACACACACCAATACGCACCAATGGCAGGTCATCCGTTATTGATGCAAGAAATAGTTGCGTTAACTCAAAAAAATTATGGAAGAACAATACAACAAGATACAGAGTTGTTGATTACCGCAGGGGCTACACAGGCGATTTTCACTGCCATTCAAGCATTAGTTCACTCCGGAGAAGAGGTAGTTATATTAGACCCGGCTTACGATTGTTATGCACCAGCAGTGGATTTGTGTTGCGCTACGCCTGTACATATTTCGTTGGAAGCTGATTTTACCACCGATTGGAATAAAGTCGAAAATGCTTGTAACGAACGCACTCGTATGTTGATTGTCAATAATCCACATAATCCTTCGGGGAGAATTTACCAAGAGAAAGATTTACAAGCAATTGAACACATTTTAGCAAAATATCCTTCTATGGTGTTGATTTCGGATGAAGTATATGAATACATTACGTTCGAACAAAAACACATTTCTGCAAATACACGTAAAGCACTCATTGACAGAACTATTATTACCTCTTCGTTTGGAAAAACGTTTCACATTACCGGGTGGAAAATGGGATACCTCATTGCACCTGAACATTTAATGGTGGAAATCAAAAAAGTGCATCAATATGTGGTGTTTTGCGTGAATAGTGTTGCACAAGTAGCATTAGCGAAATATTTACGTGAAAAAGACGTAAACACTTTGGGTGCTTTTTACCAAGAGAAAAGAGATACATTTCGAAATTTAATGAAATCCAGTCGTTTTGAATTATTGCCATCAGAAGGTTCGTATTTTCAAACGGTAAATTACAGTGCGATTTCAACTGAAAACGACGTGCAATTTTGCGAGCGATTAATCAAAGAATACGGAGTTGCAGCCATTCCACTTTCTGTATTTTATAAAGATAAAACAGACAACAACATCATTCGTTTTTGTTTTGCCAAAGACGACCAAACCCTAATACAAGCAGCTGAAAAACTATGCAAGATTTAAAAGTTACCATCGTACAAGCAACCCAAGTGTGGGAAAACAAAGAAGCGAATTTCGCACACTTTGAACATTTATTGGCAAATGTAGGCGAAACGGATATCATCGTGTTACCCGAAATGTTTCACACTGGCTTTAGTATGAATGCGGAGGCTCTTGCAGAAGAAATGGAAAATTCCTTGGCATTAAAATGGTTACAAAAGATGGCAGCACAAAAAAACGCAGCATTTTATACCTCTTTCATCGCAAAAGATCACGATTATTATTTCAATCGCGGGGTATTTGTAGAACCAAACGGAAAATATATACAGTATGATAAACGCAAACTTTTCACCCTTGCAGGGGAAGAAAAAACATATAAATCAGGTCACGTGAAAACGCGTGTTATTTATAAAGATTGGCGCATTCAATTGCAAATTTGTTACGATTTACGTTTCCCTGAAATCAGTCGTAACGGTATGCGTGATTATCAATCTGCGAAATACGATGCATTGATTTATGTTGCAAATTGGCCCGAAAGAAGAAACAGCCACTGGAAAAGTTTGTTAACAGCACGAGCTATTGAAAATCAATGTTATGTTCTTGGTGTGAATCGTGTGGGCGAAGATGGAAAAGGATTGGCTTACAGTGGAGATAGTGCTGTGATTAATGCTTATGGAGATACGATTTCATCTATCCAAGCACACGAAGAACGCATAGAAACAATTGTTTTAAGTGCTGAAAATCTGCAACAAACACGTACACAACTTGCTTTCTTAAAAGATATTTGATGGAGCATCAACCTTTAGTATCTGTTATCATTCCTACACACAACGCTGCTTCGACTTTACGTAATGCGTTAGAAAGTGTTGTGAACCAAACATACCCACAGGTTGAAATTATTGTCGTGGATTATCAATCCACAGATGCTACCAAGGAAATCGTTACGTTTTATCCTTCAGTTCTTTTCGTTTCGGAAAATGAAAAAGGTATTTACCAAGCAATGAATAATGGAATTGCACAAGCAAATGGAGAATGGATATACTTTTTAGGATCGGATGATTTTTTATATAATGAAATGGTTTTTAAAGAACTATTCGAACAAAAAATTCCTGAAAATACAGACCTCATTTTGGGTAAAGTAGAAAACGTAGGAGCGCAACATTCACTGGTTCCAACCATCTATCAGAATACATTTTCATCGGGGTTGTATTGGAAAAATACCTTACACCACCAAGGGATTTTATACCACAAACGTATTTTTGATACCTATACTTTTAACACAAAGTACAAAATATTAGCAGATTACGAATTAAACTTACGTTTGTTTCTTACCAATACAAAAGTATATCATTGTCAACTATTTATAGCGAAATCGTTTGCAGGTGGTATTTCCAAGCAATTCACGCACGCTTTATATGACGAAGAACTCGCATTCAAAAACGAACTTTTACCGATTATTCCTAAGGTGCTAAACTGGTTGGTGATTAAGGGAAAGAGATGGATGAAGGTTAAATAATTTTCTCTATCCAAAATAAATCTCGTTCAACACTTTTTCTTCATTCTCCCACGTGTAGTTTTGGCGAACACGTTGTTGGATGTGTTGAATGCGTTGGTATAATTCGGTATCGTTCAGGATTTTTTCTATTTCATGCGCAATCGTTTCCGGTTGATTATTCGGAATGATTACTCCAATTTCATCTTTTTCGATGATTTTTTTCACCTCGAGTGTACCCAAACTAATAAAAGGCAAGGAAGCGTGAATGTAGTCAAATACCTTGTTCGGCAAAGAATATTCAAAACTCTTACCCACAGGCGCTTCCAAGGCAATTCCAAGGTCGGCTTGATAGGTGTATTGCATCATCTTTTCATAGGGTAATTTCCCCGTGAAATGTACTTTATGTTGTAAATTTAATTGATTGGTCAGTGATTTTAATTTTCCTTCTAATTCCCCATATCCCACTAAAACAAACAAATACGTATCGTCTAAGAATTGCATTGCTTGTATGGTTTCCTCCAATCCTCGATTTGGATTAAACACTCCTTGATACAAAATCACTTTTCTTTCAGGGAAGAACATATTCAATTCCGAACTTGGGAGATTTTCAACTGACGGGTAATTTCTAATTAGCTTAAAATCAATGTCATATTTTGTTTTGTAGGCATCTGAAATGGGTTGAGAAACGGTGTAAGCCTTTGAAACAGCAGGCATACAGATGCGCTCTAACCACAACCAAAATGCACGCACACGATTTCTATCTTGCAATCCTACCGATTCGGTGAAATATTCGTGACTATCATAGATTAAAGGAACACGTTTAATTTTTGACAACAAAGAACAGGAGACTAATGTATCTAAATCATTGGAAACGATTACATCCACTTTGTGAAATAAGCCATAAAAGAAAAATCTTAGATTGTATTCTATATAAAACAAAAACGAACGATGAAACCACATATTGAACCTTTTTGTCTCAAATGGAACTTTTAATTCAAAATCAGACGTATTTCTTCCTAAAACCTGAACCTTACAATTGTTTTTGGATAAAAATGAAGCGACTTTGATTACTCTCATATCTGTGAAGATATCAGAAGTTACAGCCATTATGATACGATTTGATTTCAATCTAATTCTCCATTAAATCTTCCGCATCCAACTTATCACCACGAAGGAAGCGCAGTTTTTTACGAGCCTCCACTCCATAAAGGCTGCCTTTGTATTTAAACAATATTTTTTTGTAACATTCAATCGCTTTTTCTTTGTCGTTCAGATGATTTTCATAGATTGAACCTAACTGAAAAAGTGCATCATCTGCCAAAATATCTTCTGCGTGGTTTAACATTAATTTATCTAATAGCGCAACAGCCTCTTGCCATTGTCCTTGTTGCTGAAAGGCTTGTGCTTTGCGTAAAAGTATTTCATCATTCAAACCGTGATATGGAAAAGCCAAAGCGATGGAATCGTACAATTGAAACGCTTGTTTGTATTGGTGTTGCTCTAACAATAAATCGGCACGAGCAAATTGTCGCATGGCTATGTAATTACTATCTAACCCAAAGTTATCTGTAATTAATAAGGACAATTTTAGAGCATCATTCGCAATGAGTTTAGAGGTGGATTCTTTTAAAATATCCAACTGTGATTGGGCAAATTTGAAATCTCCATCGTAATAAAATATGCGGGCGTTTTTGAATTTCGCTTCAAAGCCGATGGTTTCAAACTTATAATCTTTGTCAATTTGCATATACAAAATCGATGCTTCCCAAATATCGTCTTTCAACACATAAATATCAGCCAATAACATTTTAATTTCAGCCACTTGTATTCCGGAAATTCCTGGCATTTTCAAGGCACTTTCTAATAATACAATCGCACTGTCTGCATAATTCGCATAAAAGGCCTGTATGTGTGCTTGTTCTTTTATTAAAGTAAGCGTATTTCGGTTTTTACCCAAACGTTGTAAAGAGGCATTGTATTCTGAAACAACTTGTATAATAGCCTCTTGTGTAAAATTGCGTTGTTCTGTAATTTCTAAAAATCGCGTATGTAAAATAGATTGTTCCGCTTGATAATAAAAAGGATAACCTTGTCCTTGTTTTAAAAGATATTCGTAGCCTTTACGTGCCAATGCATAATCTTTGTTTTGTACAAACAAATTTGCCAAGTCAAACACACGAGAACCATCGCCTTTGGTGCGTTTATCCATCGCTTGCGCCTGATTTAAAGCAAGTGTAAATTGACGTTTTTGGGTGTAAAACCACATCAACATTTCATCGTAAATGATATCTCCTTTTTTGCGTTGTACTTTGTCAAGTAAGGCATTACGTAGGATTTCACCTGCTGGATTATTATCTTGAGTAAAATCAATATATGTCGCTAAAGAAGCTTGAATTTGCTCCATTTGTTCGGGTCTAATTTC
>CANGZT010000020.1 GCA_947458955.1 Flavobacteriia bacterium
GAAACTTGTTTTGAAAATGGAGTAAGAGAAAGAAAAATCAACTTTGTTAACGGAAAAGAACATGGTATTGATACCACTAAATACATTTCTGGTTGCCCTATGGTAGTTAGAAATCACATCAATGGTTTCGAAAACGGTACATGGACTTATTTTTATGATAGCACAACTATAACAGCATGGGAAATGAATTTTCTACTTGGTCAAAAACATGGTAAACATGTTTACTTTAGTAGATATGGAGACACCACATTATTTGAAAACTATAAAAATGATCAATTACATGGAATAAAAAGAACGTTTTATAAAGGGGGGAAAATTCATAAGCATGTTACTTACAGCAACGGAATTATAAATGGCCCTTTTTATTCTTACAACAAAGAGGGGAAAATATTAGAAAAATTAAATTATAAAATGAGTAAAAAAGATGGAACATTTACATATTACTATGACGATGGAACATTACTTAAAACAGAAAACTGGACAAATGACATAAAAAATGGTTCTTTTACCACGTATTACTACCAAGGTTTTGTCCAATCATTAGAAAATTACAAAAAAGGGATTAGAGAAGGTTGGTTTGAAGAATATTACCCAAACAAAAGAATGAAAATTAGATCATTATATAAAAAAGGTGTTTTAATCGAAGAACATGAATTTAATGAAAAAGGCAAAGAAATCCGTACATTTCCAGAGGTAATTAAAGAAAAGGAAAACGAAGATGATGATATAGAAGAAGAAATTGATAAAGACAATAAAAAGAAGAAAAAAAAGAAGAAAAAAGAGTAATTTATTTTCGCTTTAAATCGCCCTTTTTCCAAGCATCAACGAATTGACTCCAGGCAACTGGATTAAACAAATTATTTACTGGAGTCTGACCCATTGTATACAATTTAGTGAACTGTTGATTTCTTTGCCAAGAATAAGAAGAAATTGCATCACCATCTATTACACTCGATAAATACGCTAAATTTGAGCCAGATAACATTTTTTGAGCTCTCCTGAGTGCATCATCATAAGGTGTCATTTCTACAAATGCTCGAGCAAAATCCTCTTTTGAAGGCCATGGATAAATAGTTATTATTGGTGGATTAGTTGAGTCTAAGTTCAAAATATGGATTATAGAATAACGATCATCTTTTAATGTGTCTGGAATTATAAAAGATGAATTAATATAACCAAACCTATTAAAAATGATTGTATCTCCTGGTAGTACAACAGTTGAAAAATAACCATATATATCTGAAAGAGTCCCTCTTTTAACAGTTTTATTGTATACAGTAGTATAAGAAATTGGTTTTAAACTATCAGAATTGACAACGACACCTGAAAGTTGAATTAATTTCATGTTATTTTGGGAATAAACATTCCCTAAAACAACCATCATAAAATAAAAAAAGATAATATAGCTTCTCATTGTTCTATAAAGGTAAAAAATAAAGGTATAAACACGTTTAATTATTGTTAAAATATATAAGGCTTAAATATTATTAATAAATTTGTGAGAATTTATACAAATATAGATTCAATATGGCTTTATCTAGTCTTAACTCAGTGAAAGAAGGTTTAACATTTGATGATGTTCTTTTAGTTCCCTCTTTTTCAAAAGTTCTACCAAAGGATGTTGTTTTAAAAACAAAAATAACAAGAAACATAACTTTAAATACTCCAATTGTATCTGCAGCAATGGATACAGTTACTGAATCTAGTTTAGCAATTGCTATAGCTCAGCAAGGAGGTATAGGTGTTGTACACAAAAACATGTCAATTGAAGAGCAAGCACTTGAAGTAAAAAAAGTAAAACGCTCAGAAAGTGGTATGATTTTAGACCCTGTAACTTTGTCTCAAAATGCAAATGTTGGTGACGCTCTCCAAATTATGAAAGAATATAAAATTGGAGGTATTCCAGTCGTAGATCAAAATAATGAATTAAAAGGCATAGTTACCAACCGAGATTTACGTTTTGAAAAAAATATTTCAAAACCAATTATTGAGGTAATGACTAGCAAAAATTTAGTTACAGCAAAAGATGGTACTGATTTAGCTACAGCAGAAGGGATTTTACAATCAAACAAAATTGAAAAACTACCCGTTGTTGATTCTAATAATAAATTAGTTGGTCTTATTACTTACAGAGACATAATTAAAGTAAAACAATATCCTAATTCTTGTAAAGATTCATTTGGAAGATTAAGAGTTGCAGCAGCAGTTGGAGTAACACATGATACCATACAACGTGTTGATGCACTTTATGAAGCTGGTGTTGATGCTGTAGTTATTGATACGGCACATGGCCATACAGAAGGTGTCGTTTCAAAATTGAAAGAGGTTAAACAAAAATACCCAAATCTAGAAGTTATTGTTGGAAATATTGCTACGGCAGAAGCTGCGAAGTACTTGGTAGATGCTGGAGCTGATGCAGTAAAAGTAGGTATCGGACCAGGTTCAATTTGTACTACTAGAATAATCGCGGGAGTTGGAGTACCTCAATTAACTGCCATTAATGATGTTGCATTAGCACTTGAAGGTACAGGCGTTCCTGTTATAGCAGACGGTGGTATTAGATATACTGGTGATATTGTGAAAGCTATTGCAGCTGGAGCAGACACTGTAATGATTGGTTCAATGTTTGCAGGTGTAGAAGAATCCCCTGGTGAAACCATCATTTACGAAGGAAGAAAATTTAAAACATACAGAGGGATGGGTTCTTTGGAAGCAATGCAAAAAGGTTCAAAAGATCGTTATTTTCAAGATGCAGAAGATGATGTTAAAAAACTAGTACCTGAAGGTATTTCAGGAAGAGTTCCATATAAAGGAAATCTGTTTGAAGTAGTTTATCAAATAATTGGAGGTTTAAGAGCTGGCATGGGATATTGTGGTGCTCCTACAATTGATACGTTAAAAGGCTCAACCTTTGTAAGAATAACGAATGCGGGGATGAAAGAATCTCATCCTCATGACATTACAATCACAAGAGAAGCTCCAAATTATAGTATTAAATAAGTATGAAAAAAATTCTGTTTTTAAGTATTATTTTATTAAACCAATACACAACTTTTGCTCAATCTAATGAGGTAGCATTGGAAATAAATGGTAAACCAATATATAAACAAGAATTTCTTCAGATTTATTTAAAAAACAACAATAATCCAAAGTTTGATAAAGCATCAATAGACGAATATTTAGAACTCTACAAGAAGTTTAAATTGAAAGTTACAGAAGCAGAAAACTTAAAATACGATACCATAAATAAATTAAAAAAGGAGTTAGAAGGTTACAGAAAAACACTTTCTAATTCTTATTTAATAGATAAAGAAGAAAATAATAAGCTAGTTGAAGAAGCATATAACAGACTTAAAACTGAAATAAGAGTTTCACATATTTTAATAAATATTAAATCATCTAACCCTGCTGATACATTAGAAGCTTACAATAAGTTAAATGATCTTCGTGAACGAATAATTAAAGGTGAGAACTTCAATACACTTGCAAAAGAATTTTCTAATGACCCTTCTGCAGTTTATAATAACGGTGATTTAGGATTTTTTACAGCATTCCAAATGGTGTACCCTTTTGAAGAAGCAGCATATAATTTAAATATTAATGATATTTCTCCTGTAGTTAAGACAAAATTTGGTTATCACATACTTAAGCTTACAGATCAAAGACCTGCTAGAGGAATAATGAAAGCTTCTCACATTATGATTTCAGTAAAAAAAGATGCTCCAAAAGATGAAGTTGAAAGTGCTAAAAAGAAAATAGATGAAATTTATGAAAAACTAAATAAAGGAGAGACTTTTGAAGATTTAGCACAAAACTTCTCAGATGATCCAGGATCTAGTGACAAAGGGGGTAAACTACCTGAATTTGGTAGTGGTTCTAACACAAGAATGGTAACAGAGTTTGAAAATGAAGCATTTAACTTAAAACAAAATGGTGATTATTCTAAACCTTTTCAAACTGATTTTGGTTTTCATATAGTAAAAAGAATAAACCATACTCCCCTAGCATCTTTCGATGCTCTGAAAAAAGAAATACAATCAAAAGTTAATAAAGACGAAAGAAGTAAGATTACACAACAATCTTTAGTCAAGAAGCTTAAAAAAGAATACAATTACACCTTAGTTGATAGAAAATCACTTAAATGGTTTGTTAAAAATTTAGATTCAAACTATTATAAAGGAACATGGAACTATGATAAATTAAATTCTGATAAAATCATTTTTTCTATAGTAAATAAAAATTACACACAAAAAATGTTTGCTCAATTTTTGAAAACAAATTTTAGAATTACTAAACAAGAAAATCAATCAGTTGTTTCTAAGCAATTTGAAAATTGGGTTAGCCAAGAAATCTTAAAGTATGAGGATGCAAATCTAGAGACTAAATACCCTGAATTCAAAGCATTAATGCAAGAATATCATGATGGAGTATTATTGTATGAAATCATGACTGATAAAATTTGGAATAGAGCAACCCGAGATACATTAGGGTTAAAAGAATTTTATAATTTGAACATAAACAAATACCAATGGAAAGATAGAATAGATGTTACAATTTATGAGTGTTTAAATAAAGAAATTGCACAAAATGTAACTAAAATGTTAAAATCAAATGACACAATAAATTCAAAGCATATTTTAGAAAAAATAAACAAATCTTCTGAATTGAATGTAAAAGTAAAAATGAATAAATATGAAAAAGATGAATTAAGTTACGTTCAAAACAAAAAAATAATTAAAGGTATTAATCCTATAATTGAACATAATAAAAAATTTTATGTCCTAAACGTTTCTGAAATAATCCCTTCTGGACCAAAATCTTTAAAAGAAGCAAAAGGTTTAATCACAAGTGATTATCAAAATCATTTAGAGAAACAATGGTTAGAAGAATTAAATAAAAAATATACAATAAAAGTAAATTCTGATGTAATTTACAATTTATCTAAATAAATATGATCAAATATTTCTCTCTATTAATCGTACTTTTTTTTTCAGCTAATATTAAAGCACAACAAACTAAAACGATTGATAAAATTGTAGCTTACATAGGTGATCAAATTATTCTTAAATCAGATATAGAAAACACAAAGATTCAAGGATTACAAGATAATAGTAAAGTAATTAATGATTGTGAAATTCTTGATTTACTTATTATGCAAAAATTGCTTTTGAATCAAGCTGAACTAGATAGTATAAAAATAAGTGATGCACAGGTAGATGCAGAAATGGAAAATCGTCTACGAATTATTGAAAACCAAATTGGAAGCAAACAAAAACTTGAGGAATTTTACGGGAAAACAACAACTCAAATAAAAATTGAGATGAAACAAGCCATAAAAAACAAACTACTTTCAGAAGAAATGCAAAGAAATATAACCTCATCAATTCAAGTTTCACCTAAAGATATCGAAGAATATTTTAAAAATCTTCCAAAAGATAGTATACCATACATAAACACAAAACTATCTTTTCAGCAAATTGTCATTTTCCCTAAAATTACTCAAGAAGATAAAGAAATAACTTACAAAAAACTAAATGAAATAAGAGAAAGCATTTTAAGAGGTAAAAGTTTTGAAAGTCAAGCTAGACTTTATTCACAAGATCCAGGTTCTGCTGCTCAAGGTGGTACTATTTCAGCTTCAAGAGGAATGATGGTGCCTCAATTCGAATCAACTGTATACAATTTAAAACCAGGAGAAATTAGTAAAATTATAGAGACTGACTATGGTTATCATATTATTCAATTAGTTGAAAGAAAAGGGGATGATTACACATGTAAACATATATTAATGATTCCTGAATTTAATCGAGAAAGTTTAAATTCTGCTTCAATTAAAATGGAGGAATGCTATTCAAAACTAAAAGAAAACCAGATCACATGGAATGAGGCAGTGAAATCATATTCTAATGACAATAATACTAAAAATAATTATGGAATAATAACGAACCCAATTACTGGTGAACAAACTTGGAGTTCAGAAGACTTAAATCAGATTGACCAACAAATTTATCTACTAACTAGCTCATTGAATAAAGGAGAATTAACAAAACCTACCTTATATTTTGATTTTTACGAAAGAAAACAAGGGATTCGTATCGTTAGATTAATGGATAGGTTACCTCAGCATATCGCTAATCTTAAAGATGATTATGTTCTAATTCAACGAGCTACAGAAAATAATAAAAGACAAACTGTTTTAAAAAAATGGGTGACATCAAAAATAAGTAACAATTACATTCAAATTGACACCGATTATAGAAATTGTTCTTTTATGTTCCCTTGGAAAAAATCTTAATTTATGGAAGACGTATTGATTGCTGAAAATTTCAAAACAGATTTTGCTAATCTTAAAAATGAAATTCATAAAACGATAGTTGGACAAGACGAAATTGTTAATCAATTATTGATCTCAATATTTTCTGGTGGACATGCGCTATTAATTGGCGTTCCAGGTTTAGCGAAAACACTTTTAGTGAATACTATTTCAAAAACACTTGGGCTTTCTTTTAATAGAATTCAATTTACTCCTGATTTAATGCCTTCAGACATAATAGGAACTGAAATTTTAGATGAAAATAAAGTATTCAAATTCGTTAAAGGACCAATATTTCATCATTTACTATTAGCAGATGAAATAAATAGAACACCTCCAAAAACCCAAGCCGCTCTACTTGAAGCAATGCAAGAAAAATCTGTAACTTCTGGAGGGAATACATATAAATTACCTAACCCTTTCTTTGTTTTAGCAACACAAAATCCAATCGAACAAGAAGGAACCTACCCTTTACCAGAAGCGCAACTTGACCGATTCATGTTTAATATATGGGTTGATTATCCATCTTATATTGAAGAGATTGCAATTGTCAAATCAACTACAAGTAATACAAAGATTGACGTAAATCAAATTCTTAACGAAGAAAAAATCATACAATATCAAAACTTAGTACGAAAAATACCTGTATCAGATAATGTTTTAGAATATGCTGTTAAATTGGTTAACAAAACCAGAAAAAACGGTGAATATGCTAATGAAATAGCTAATAAATATATTTCTTGGGGAGCAGGTCCTCGCGCATCACAAAACATCATTCTAGCTGCAAAATGCCACGCATTAATCAAAGGAAAACTTTCACCAGATATTGAAGATGTTAAGAGTGTTGCAAAACCCATTTTAAGACACAGAATCGTAGCTAATTATAGAGCAGAAGCAGAAGGTTTTTCGATTGATCGTATTATTGAGAGCTTACTCTAATTAACAATTTTTCTTTTATAAGTAAATCTTCGTTATTTAAAATTTATAGGTTGTAGTCATATTTTTGCAATATATGGAAGAAAATAAAGCCATACTTGCGCTAATTCAACTACTTGAAGATCCTGATGAAAATGTTTTTCATCATGTTTATCAACAGCTATTAGCATATGGCTCGAAAGTAATTCCAATTCTAGAATCTAGTTGGGAACTAGATGTAAAAAATCTAGAACATCAAAGAAGGATTGAACAACTCATACATGAAATTCAATTTTCTGAAACTCAATCAAAACTTATAAATTGGAAAAATACAGAAGAAAAAGATTTAATTGATGCTTGGATAATTATTACCAATTGGAAATATCCTGGAATTAACAAGGAGATCATTAAAGATAAAATAGATACAATTAAACAAGATGTTTGGCTGGAAATAAATGAACAACAAACAGCTTATGAAAAGGTGAAAATTTTAAATAAGATATTTTTCAACTATTATAAATTCAAAGGAAATAATCAAAATTATCATTCACCTCTTAACTCATACTTAAATACGGTTCTAGAGACAAAACAAGGCAACCCATTAAGCTTAAGTATTATTTATAGTTACATTGCTCAAAAACTTAGTATACCAATTTATGGGGTTAATTTACCAAACCACTTTATTTTGGCTTATTTAGATGAAAATAAAGTCAATAATCTTATTGGAAATGAAACTAACTCGGGTGTTTTATTTTATATCAATGCGTTTTCAAATGGTTCCATTTTATACGAAGAGGATATTCGTAATTTTTTAAGTCAATTAAAAATTAAAGATCATAATTCCTATTATGAACCTTGTGCAAACTCGTTAATAATACAAAGAATGATCATAAATTTAATTGCATCTTACCAATCCTTAGGAAATAAAGAACAAGTAGATGAATTATTAATTTTAAAAGATTTAATTAAATAAAAAAAGAGGTTTTAAAAAACCTCTTTTTTTATTTAAAGTATTTATTAATTAGTTTTCCAATTTTTGAGCTAAAGCATTATCAAAAATGTCTTTTAATTCATTACAGAAGCCATAATGTTCATCATCAACCACAAACTTACCTTTCGTTACATGTCCAAGTAATGTAAAGTTTACTCCTGTTGTTATCATGTACTCTATAAAATCTTCTTCTTTGTCCTCTGGAAGAGTTACCACAACTCTACCTTGAGATTCACCGAATAAGAAAGCGTCTTCACGTACTTCAGAATCAGAAACGATATCAAACCCTAAACCTCTTGGGAAAGACATTTCAGATAAAGTAACAAATAAACCACCGTCAGAACAATCGTGAGCGGCATTAATCAATTTAGATGAGATTAATCCTTTAACAGCTTGGTGTAATTCAAACTCTTTATCTAAATCGAAGTGAGGCGCCGGAGAAGCCTGAATTTTGTGGTAGGAATATAAATACTCAGATGAAGCAATATCTTCAACAATATCACCTAATAAGAAAATTAAGTCTCCTTTTTGTTTGAAATCTAAAGTCATTAAATCTTCCTTATTTTCAATAACACCAATCATACCAATAGTCGGTGTTGGAAAAACTGGAATTTCCTTCCCAGCAATAACAGATTGATTGTAAAAAGAAACGTTTCCGCCAGTTACTGGTGTTTCGAATTTTAAACACGCAGCTGACATCCCTTTAATCGCACCAACAAATTGCCAATAAGATTCTGGATTGTATGGATTTCCAAAGTTCAAACAGTTTGTAATAGCACTTGCATTTCCTCCTGCACATGTTATATTTCTAGCAGCTTCAGAAACTGCTATCATCGTTCCAACTTCAGGATCAGCATTCACATAACGAGAATTGCAATCTACAGTCATTGCTAAGGCTTTGTTCGTACCTTTAATATTTACAACCCCTGCATCAGATGGACGATTCGTAACCATATTTTTAGTACCAACCATTGAATCATATTGTTCATAAACCCAACGTTTTGAAGCAATATTTGGATGTTGCATTAAGAATAAAGCAACTTCTTTTAAATCTTTTGGTTGAGGAACTGAATTAATGTCAAACTTTTTATATTCCTGATAGTATGCGGGTTCTTTATACTCTCTTTGATATTGTGGTGCACCACCTCCTAACACTAATGATTCTGCAGGAACATCACCAACTAATTCACCGTCCATATAATATCTAATACGTCCTGTGTCTGTTACTACACCAATTTCTTCAGCATGTAAATCCCACTTATCAAAAATACGTTTTACAACATCTTCTTTACCTTTCTGAACAACAACAAGCATTCTTTCTTGAGATTCAGATAATAAAATCTCGTAAGGCAACATATTTTTCTGACGAGTAGGAACTCTATCTAAATGAATTTCCATCCCTACTCCTCCACCAGCACTCATTTCACATGTAGAACAAGTAATTCCTGCAGCTCCCATATCTTGCATTCCTACGATTGCATCAGTTTCAGCCAATTCCATCGTTGCTTCTAACAACAATTTTTCTTGGAAAGGATCACCAACTTGTACAGAAGGTAAATCTTGTGCTGATTCTTCCGTAATATCTTTTGAAGCAAATGCCGCACCTGCAATTCCATCTTTACCTGTTGCTGAACCAACAATGTAAACAGGATTCCCAGGACCTTTCGCTTTTGCAGAAATGATTTTTTTAGTATCGATCAAACCAGCAGAAAATGCATTCACAAGTGGATTTTGATTGTAAGAGCTATCAAAGAAAACTTCTCCACCAACAATAGGAATACCGAATGAATTACCATAGTCTCCAATACCTTTAACAACACCTTTTACTAACCATTTAGTTCTATCAGAATTAATATCACCAAAACGAAGTGAATTTAATTGAGCAATCGGTCTAGCTCCCATAGTAAAAATATCACGATTGATACCTCCAACACCTGTTGCAGCACCTTGATAAGGCTCAAGAGCACTTGGGTGATTGTGTGATTCTATTTTAAAAGCACAACCAATACCATCACCTAAATCAACTAACCCAGCATTTTCTTCACCTGCTTTAACAAGCATGTGAGGTCCGTCTTTAGGGAGTTGTTTTAACCAATAAATAGAATTTTTATATGAACAGTGTTCAGACCACATTACAGAATAAACACTTGTTTCTGTGAAATTCGGGGTTCTTCCCAAAATCTCTTTAATCATCTCAAATTCATCAGCACGTAAACCAAGTTCGATTGCTTGCTCAACAGTTGCTTCTTGTTGTAAGGTACTTTCCATATGATAATTGTAAATCGAATGCAAAAATACACATTCACAATGTGAAAAACTTAAATTGAAATTGAATTTTATTAACTATTTGGTCATAAAAAGTTATACGAAAAGTATCTTTGAAAACTAATGGAACTATTTTACGTGTTCAACTTTCAAACCATATTTTTAATCACAATTATAATTTGTTTGATTTCAAACAATTGGCTGAATATTTCTGTGTATTCTAAACTATTTACCTTGGGTATTTTTTGTTTAAAAATTCTATTTGGATTAGCTATTTGCTACTACTTTGTTTTTCATTTAAAACTTGGCAAAAAAACCGATCTTTTTATTTATTTCAATCAAGCTGCCAAACTATTTGATACACTAAATGGTGATTTAAAATCAATCATTTCAATAATTGTAGGAAACGAAAGTCAATATCAAAAAATTCTATCTCAATTATCCCTTTGGAAAAGAGATTTTGATTATGGTATTCCAAACGACAATCAAACTATGATTCGAATTCATTTATTTCTTATTTTATTAGTTGGAAAATCAATCTTAAATCATTTTTTAATCTTCCTTTTAGTCTCTTTTGTAACAATATTGCTCTTAATTAAAGTAATTGTAAACAAACTATTTATAAATAAAAATTATTTACTAGTACTATTTATACTACCATCGCTTACTGTTTGGAATAGCGCAACATACAAAGAGGGTATAGCTTTGAGTATACATGCCATGTTAATTTCTCTCATTATAAAATTTAAAGATCAAATAAATATTATAAATTTAACATCATTAGTATTTATCAGTTTTTTACATGTTTTTATTAAACCTATTTATTTAATTGCAATTTCTCCTTTTTTAATCTGCTATTTACTTTATCAAATAATACCGATTTTAAAATACTTAAATAGAATTGCCATATTAATATCAATAATTATTATAACCATATTTTCATTTTTTCATAATAATTCAGGGATTGACAAAGACGAATATAAATATGGAAATAAGTTCAATATATTAAAAATGATAGAATATAAACAAGATGATTTTTTCTATGAAGCCTATACTCGAAAAGCTGAAACACTTCTAAAATTAACCCCTATAAAGTTTAATGACTTTACCTATATAGTGACTTTTAAAGAAGCTATTTTAAACGTGTTTTTTAGTCCATCTCTTCCTAATATAACAAATCTTGAAAGTATTCCGTTTTTAATAGAAAACTTATTCTTTTGGTTTTTAATTTTGTATGGTTTGAAAAATAAGAGATTTTGGAAAATTTCTACTGTAGATAAATTTCTACTTTTGAGCGGTATTACGATTTGTATTTTTGCAGGTATAATTTCTCCTGTACTTGGAACAGTATTGAAATTTAAATCAATCGGTTACTTTTATCTTTTTATTGCTTTATTTAAATTGAATTTTCAAACACAAAAATGATTAACCTAATTGTACTCATTCTTTTTTTCCTATTTGTGTTTTACAAGCGTAAAAAACCCATTAACAAATATTTGTTTTTAGCATTTATATTTAAGCTAATTGCAACAATTTCTGTCTGGTACATTTATACTTATTATTACACAGACACCTCATTAAATGACATATACAAATATTTCAACGACGGGAATTACCTATACAAGAAATTTTTACAGACTCCATCTGAAACCATTCAGTTCGTTTTAGATGGTTCGATTAGCGAAAACACTAAAGCATTATCAAATAAGTTACTCTTTTGGACAAAACCAAATCAATATGGACTACTTAATGATAACCAAACAATTATACTATTAAATTTTTTTCTATGTTTTCTTTCCAATTCTAATCTTTTAATACAAAGTTTACTTATATCAAGTATATCATTTTATGCAACTTATAAGTTATATGAAACTCTAAAAAATCACTTTAGTATTCCTTCTAGAATTCTATTTTTATTTCTGTTTTTTAACCCGTCTTACTTAGTATGGACTTCTGGTAATTTCAAAGAAACGTTTATTTATATCGGCTTGATGTTTTTATTTTCAAATTTAATTCGCTTGATTTACAGGAGAAATGAAATGAAATTACATCTATTGATTTTTATCAATTTAATTTTCATTTTATTCTGCAAAAATTACTTTTTTCTTTTTTTAACTCCTGGAATTTTCGCAATTTATATTTATTTATTTCTACTGAAAAAAGAAAATACAAAACTGATTTCATTTTCATATCTTACTTTTCTGCTACTCATTATTTTCGCAGGACTATTTTATAATCCTGTGAATTTTGAAAATAAAATAAAAGATCCTGTAAAGCGAAAATTATACATCAAAAAAATCAACAGTGATTCCTACGAGAAAAACGCATTGGGCGAAAATAGAAACATTTTTGAAGTACTGAGATTTAAACAAAGAGATCAACAATTTGAAGCAAAAGCTCAAAAGGCAAGATCGGTAATTTATGCTCCTACATTAGACGGAGATCCAATTACCATACTAAGGTGCGTTCCTTTTGCTTTGTTTAATGCTATTTTTAGACCAAATATAGTAGACATTAAAAATGTCCTTTTTATACCCGATTTTTTACTAAACCTACTATTATTTATAATTATTTTACTTTCTATTTTTTATAAAAACCACTTTTTATCAAGTAAAGAGAAATTAATACAAAGGTTTATACTTTGTTTTGCCTTAATGTCCTTGATTATTATTGGGACCTTGGTTCCAGTACTCGGAAACTTGGTTAGATATAGAGCTCCTATACTACCTTTATTTACTCTCGTAATTTTATTGAGAATAGATTTTAAAAAAGTTCCTTGGTTGAATAAATTGCAATTTTAAATTAAAAAGAGTGGAATATTTTCTTTCATTTATTTACTTGTTATTAATTCTAATTTTCATTAGGAAAAGTTCCTTTTTTTCAAATATTAATCTTAAAAACAATACATTATTCATACTTTTTTTCATAAAATTAGTTGCTGCATATTGCTTATTCTTAGTATATACTAAGTACTACACAGACAGGTCAACAGCAGATATTTTCAAATATTTTGATGATTCTACTTGGTTATATAAAAATGTATTTTCAAAATCACCCATTAATTATCTGAAAATAATCTTCGGAATTCATACCGATCAACCTTATATTCATTATGAACTAAAACAAACACAATATTGGTTTAAACCTCACGAAACAAATGTTTTTAATGATAACAGAACCGTTATTCGATTTAATCTGATTATTTATTTGATTTCACTGGGTTATTATCACATACACACATTAATTCTTTGTTTTCTTTCATTTGTCGGATTAACAGGGATTTATAAAACATTTCAAAAATTATTTCCAAATAAAACATTAGTTTTAGTTTTAAGTATTTTCTTTTTACCCTCCGTCTTATTTTGGGGTTCAGGGATTTTAAAAGAAAGTATACTTCTTTTTTCTGTAGGAATATTTATTTATCAATTTTCAGAAATGTTTATTCATAAAAAGAAAACCATTTCAACTTTTATTTGGATTGTAATTTCATTTTTAATGCTAACCATTACAAAAACCTATGTGATTTTAACACTCATTCCAAGTATTATATCTTTTATATCTTTTAAATATTTTAAAAATTCAAGAATAACTCTTCACTTCATTCTAGTTCATATCTGCTGTATTGCAATTGCTCTGTTAATAAATTTCTTGATTCCAAGTTTAGACATATTAGGGAATTTAGTTTACAAACAACATGATTTCTTAAACGTAGCAAGAGATTCAAATGCACAGAGTACAATTTATGTTGAGCGACTAAATAATTCCATCTATTCTTTCCTTCATTTTAGTCCGTTAGCATTCATAAATGGAATGTTTAGACCTAGTATATTTGAATTTAATTCAGTAAGTTACATCCCTGCCATTTTTGAGTCGTTCATATTAACTTTGGGTATTATCTTACTTATTAAAAAAAGAAATAAACTATTTGATAACAATCAAAAACTACTCATTTTTTTCTCCGTATTCTTCTCTTGTTTTTTAGCATTATTAATCGGTTTAGTTGTACCTGTACTTGGCGCAATTGTTAGGTATAGAGTGCCTTATCTTCCTTTTTTATACTCAGCTATTTTAGTAAGTATAAACATACCAATGATTGATTTATTGAAAAAAATTGAAAAAAAAATATGCAAAGCAGAGTAATCTTTTTCCTAATACCGCTAATAATTTCAACAAGTTGTATAAAAGGAAAAAAAGTTGATTCAGTTCTACATAACACTACAATTCATTCTTGTGATGAAAACGATCACAATTTTGAAGCTGTAGCCATTAATGATGGAAAAATAATAGAATTAGGTCCAGAGAGACAAATTTTAAATAAATACAGATCAGAAGAGAGTTTAGATCTTAGAGAGGAATTTGTATATCCAACTTTTATTGATGCTAACTTTAAATTATTTGATATTTTAATAGAACGTCTGTCTATTTCTACAAATAAAGTTGAAAACATAAATCAACTTAGTTACTTAATAGAAAAAAAGTTAGAAACTTTCAAAGAACCAATTATAAATCTGAAAAATTCAAAGTTTACCACAAAAAATTTAATTGATTTAGTTGGAAAAAATTTTAATTCAAACAAAATCTATATTCAAACAAAAGATTCTTTAATTGCGATTAATAAAAAAACCATCCATTATCTAAACGTAAAACAAATAGAAAATTTTAAAGATGAACTACTTGAACAAAATTTCAAAACTTTGAAAAACATTTTTATTGAAATTCAACAAGAATTATTAGAGCATGGTTTTTATGAAATTATCATTCACAATTGTAATCCAACCGAACTTCATTTTTTACAAAAACTTGATAAATACTTAGATTTAGAATATTATCTATATTTAAATTTCCCCCTAAAACAAATTAAATCAGAAAAATTACATTTGAATGGTTTTCACCTATCAAGTCAAAATACTTCATTGATTGAGAAATTCATTTCATATCAGAAACCTTTAAGTTTTACTAGTTCATTTTTTAAGAGTAAAAACCAACTTATTGCAAATAAAATAAATACCATTAATCAAGATCATAGATGGGCTTGTATAATTGACTCCAATTTGAACCCTACTGAATCAAATCAATTAAGCGAACTAAATATCTACCCTATTATTGAAAATCAAACAAATCAAATCGAAAAAAGCAACTTCCTAAGCTGCTACAGTTCAAGTAAAAATGACCCTTATTCATCGCTATTGCATTTTATTAAAGACAAAGAAATCGAACCAAAACAAAAATTAAAATTACTCTGTTCGAATGGTCAAAAATTAATCCTCAAAGAAAGATTTTTAGGGAATTTCGAAAAAAACAAATACTTTAACTCAGTAACAATCAAAGACAATCTTCTTAAAATAAACACCTTAGATCAACTCTATATTCAAAAACTTTTTGTTAAAAACAAACTAATCTATCAGATTGAATAACACTAATTCATTTTTTATTATATTTAATAAATGTAAAATCATACGATTATGAGATTATTCGACATACCATTTCATCAACAAAACCAATTTCCTAATGAAAAAATGTTTTCTACTAAGGTAAATGGTATTTGGAAATCTATCTCAACGAATGATTTCCTTGAATTAGTTGAAAAAACCGCTTTAGGTTTATTAGAACTTGGTGTTCAACCAAAAGATAAAATAGGAATTATTTCAAGCAACAGATTCGAATGGAACGTACTTGATGTAGCAACCCTACAAATTGGAGCCATAGTAGTACCTATTTATCCAAACATTTCAAAAGATGACTATACATATATATTGAATGATTCTGGAATTAAAGTCTGTGTAGTTGGTGACAAAGATCTTTTTGATAAAATATCAGAAATAAAATCAAACACTCCTAAATTAGAAAAATTATATTCTTTTAACTCCTACGAAAACCTACCCTGTTGGACTGAAATACATCAAATTGGTAAAAAAGAAAATATATCAGTTATTGAAGAACGAAAAAGTACTATTGACAAGTTTGATTTAGCCACAATAATTTACACCTCTGGAACGACAGGTAATCCGAAAGGCGTTATGCTTTCGCACAACAATATTGTTTCGAATGTACTCGCTTGTGTTGATAGAATGCCCTGTGATGAACACTCAAGAGTGTTAACCTTTCTTCCAGTTTGTCACGTTTACGAGAGAATGCTTCATTATCTTTACATGTACATGGGTTGTTCAATCTATTTTGCAGAATCACTTGATACAATAGGAGATAATATCCGAGAGATTAAGCCTCATATGTTTACAGCAGTGCCAAGATTGATTGAAAAAGTATATGATAAAATCATTCAAAAAGGGGAAGCTTTAACAGGTATTAAGAAAAAACTATTTTTCTGGGCAGTATCCGTTGGAGAAGAATATGAAGTTGGGAGAACTGATTTTTGGTTTAATTTAAAGCTAAAAATAGCTCGTAAACTGATCTTTTCTAAATGGAAAGAAGCTTTGGGAGGTGAAGTTAAAGCAATTGCATCTGGTAGTGCAGCCCTTCAACCTCGCTTGGCTAGGGTGTTTTTAGCAGCAGACATTTCTGTACTTGAAGGATATGGGTTAACTGAAACTTCCCCCGTAATTTCTGTAAACTGTCTAAAAAATGGTATCAAAATAGGTACAGTTGGAACATTAATTCCAGAAGTAGAAGTTAAAATTGCAGCGGATGGCGAAATATTAGTAAAAGGTCCTAATGTGATGATGGGTTATTATAATCTTCCAGATAAAACAGCAGAGTCAATAATTGATGGTTGGTTTCATACAGGTGACATTGGAACTTTTGTAGATGAGAAATTTTTAAAAATTACGGATCGCAAAAAAGAAATTTTCAAAACCTCTGGAGGAAAGTACATCATTCCACAAGCAATGGAAAATAAATTCAAAGAATCTAGATTTATAGAGCAGATTATGGTTTTAGGTGAAGGTCAAAAGTTTCCTGGAGCATTAATTGTACCTAGTTTTATTCATATAAGAGAATGGTTGATTAAAAAAGGTGTTAATTCAAGTCAATTATCTAATTTTGAAATTATAAATCTTGACTTAGTTAAAGAAAAACTTCAGAGAGAAGTTAATTATTACAATCAAAACTATGGTGGTTATGAGCAAATCAAAAGATTTGAACTATTAGAAAACGAGTTTAGTATTGATGGTAATGAATTGACTCCTACACTTAAACTAAAAAGAAAAATTATTCTTGAAAAATATGCTTTGTTTGTAGAGCGTATCTATAATGTCTAGAAAATGAATCAAAGTATTGAACTTGTATTAAAATATTTTCCAAACCTAGAAGCGGAAAAAATCGAAAAATTTGAAAAATTATTTCCGTTATACGAATCTTGGAATGAACAAATTAATGTTATTTCAAGAAAAGATTTAGATTCCTTTAATGAGCGACATTTATTACACTCATTGGGCATTGCAAAAGTAATAGAATTTGTGCCTGGAACGAAGATTCTAGATATTGGTACTGGAGGAGGTTTTCCTGGTATACCTCTCGCGATTTTTTTTCCAGAGGTAAATTTTACACTTGTAGATTCTATCGGAAAAAAAATAAAAGTAGTAAATGAAGTTGCAAAAGCTTTGGAGCTAAAGAATGTACATGGTATTCACGAACGAGCAGAAAAAATTAAAGATAAATTTGACTTTATCGTGAGTCGTGCGGTTACTGCAATGCCCCAATTTTTACCTTGGGTAAATGGTAAATTTTTAAAAGAAAACAATAATAAACTCAAAAATGGTATTCTTTATTTGAAAGGAGGTGATCTAACAGAAGAAATGAAACCTGTTAAACAGACTGTGACTTATTACAAACTAAGTGATTTTTTTGAGGAAGAATTCTTTGAAACAAAAAAAGTTGTTTTTCTAAAAATGAATATTTAGATTTTATACTTTTTTTCTACAGCGTCCCAATTCCAAATAAAATTAGATACTATTTCATCCATTCTCTTTAAAAACAAAGGATTTGGTGCTTGCATATTTTTAAAATATTCTTCTTGGAAATCATTCAAAGCATATTTGTGAAAAATAGCTTTGGACATCCCATATAGCACATTTTTAGATGGATAATTTACCCTTGATATAAAAGACTTGTAATCAGAAATAATATCAGAAAATTGTGTTTCAGTTAAACCGTAAATAGTTGCAAACTTTTGAATGATTAAACTTTCTACAGAAACAGCTTGATTATAATCAAAATGAGACTCTAATTGTACCAAATTGCCTACGATTATTATCATTGTAAATTCATCAATCTCTGTCGGAGCAATATCTGGAGAATAATCAAAAGCAGGATCTTCATTAATCATCGAAGCCACTTCTTTAAAACCATTATCTATAACCTCAAGCAAACCATTCACAAAAATATTTGCTAACTGATTATCTGTCAATCGTTTTTTAAGAAATGATCTAATCATAAATAATGACTTATATAATTTTCAAAAATACACTTTTTTAATTTGAACTTTTAATATTTACATAATTTAAAATTCAACAAGTTATTAACACGAAATAAAAAAAATGTACTTTTACACATATGAGATTAGTCACCTCTCTACTATCTATACTACAAATAGTTATGCTTTCTTTAGTGCAAGCACAAGATATACATTGGTCACAAATTCATCAATTACAAGCATTTCAAAACCCAGCAACAATTGGTCAATATGAAGAGGAAATTAAATTTACTTTAGCAGCGAGAGATCAATGGAGAAGTGTTACAAAACCTTACCAAACCTATTTAGCTACCTTTGATACTAAAATTAGAAAGATAAATTGGCTCAGCCTAGGAAGTATTTTTTTTACAGATGTAACCGGAGATGGAAGTTTCAAGACAAATCAATTGGATTTATTAGCTAAAGTTGAAAATAAGATTAATTCTAAATTCTCATTATCCATAGGTGTTGATTTTGGTTTAACTAATAAAAATATTAATTTAATTAATTTTAAATTTGATAATCAATTTGATGGATTTAAGTACAACAATACTCTACCTACAAATGAATCTTTCAGCAACACTTCTTTTAACCATCTGACAATTGGGGCTGGTTTATCGATTAACTTTAAAATCAATAAATATCAAGAAATAAATGCAGGTTTAACATTTAATAATTTGAATAAACCTAAAGAGAGTTTTTACCAATTAGAGATTATTAGACCAATTAGAAATACATTTTTTATCTCTCATAACTATTTATTTCAAAAACATTTACTTAACTCTTTTTTAAGCTTTGAAAAACAAAATAGTTATAACAAATTACTGATAGGTATAATAGATAATCAAAAACTGAATAATCTAAAAATACATCAATTACATTATGGGCTTATGTTACGATATTTGGATGCATTTATTCTAAACCTTGGTTTATCATATTTGAGCACAAGATTTAGTCTTTCTTACGATATAAATACATCAAAACTAAAAACAGCAAGTAATGGTCGTGGTAGCATAGAAATAAATATTCAATATTTATTAAAAAAGAAACCTTTAACCTTCAAAACAAAGCCTTCATGTATAGATTATTTTTGATTTTGATACTATTTTTCTTTCAAATAGATGTTTATTGCCAAAATGAATACAAAATCAACTATTTGAAGAAAAAAAACGCAATCATAGATTTAAAAGGTTATTACGAAATTAAATATGAAGAAGATACAAATAACCTTCGAATTCTTCAGGAGCTTGTAATTTATGAATTCAAAAATAAAGACTTTGAGAAAAGTATAAATCACATTAATAAATTGATGAGAGACAAAAAAACAATTACGCCAGAATTATTTCTTATATATGGAAAATCATATAAGGCTATAGAAAATTATTTTCAAGCTAAAGAACAATTCAAAAATGGATTAAAATTAGCAATACAAACAAAAAACAGATATTATATTAATCAATTTAACCGAGAAATTGAATCTACTGATTGGGCTTATAAAAACAATAAAATGAATAATGAATATCATACAACAGCAATTAGTAAAATAAAAAATGATTTTGCTATACACAATTCTAATTGGTATGGGAATTCAATATTTTTAAACAACTTCATTGTTGGAACAGACTCTTTAAATATTGAATTATACAATCCTTTAGAAGACAACAAAAAAAAACTTAAATACTTCTTTAAAAAGAAGAAAATAGGTAATGTAACTCACTTTAAAGATAATAAAGTATACTTTAGTATCTGTGATTCTAACAATATCTGTCAAATTGGTTTAGGGGAAATAGAAAATGACTCGATAATTAACATTAAAGTAGTAAAAGGTTTTGATTATAATGAAAGAACAACTTATACAATGCCATTTTACTTTTTAGAAAACGAAAAGTCTTATCTACTTTATTGTTCAAATAATCATAAATCAAAAGGAGGTTTAGATTTATTTTTTAGTGAACTCATTTACGATGATAGTATTACTACAGAGAACAATATATTAAGTCTAAATACACCTACAGACGATGTAAGCCCATTTTATGATTTAAAAAATCAAACATTATATTATTCAAATTCTTGGTTTAATGGTTTTGGAGGACTGGATATCTTTAAAGCTTCATTTAAAAACCTCAGAGCAACAAATGTTGAAAATATTGGCAAACCTTTTAACAGCAGCTATAATGACTTGAATTTTAATATAAAAGATAGTATTTATACATTTACATCAAACAGACAGGAAAACTATCATTGTTGTAATAAATATTATCACTTATCTAGGAACTATTTGATAAATGGTATGAATAAAGATACCATCAGTTTGAAAGTTAATAAAGATTCAACTATTCCTGACAAGAATTTTTA
>CANGZT010000021.1 GCA_947458955.1 Flavobacteriia bacterium
GCTGATTGTTGATTTAAATTTTCTCCAATAGTAAATTGAATTTGATCGTATTTTTCTGATTGAAAAGATTTTAATTTTTCATTAAACGCTTTCATACGTTTTATTTCACGTATACTATTGTTATAATTTTGTATGGATTGTGAATTATCAAAAACTGTTATTAAAAGCGGTTTTTCATATCTATAACTAGTTAATTGTATGGTTAAACCTATTAAGAGTGAAATAATAATAAAAAGAGAAATCGCTCTAAATGTAATTAGCAAACGAATTAACCAAGGTTTTTCTTCTGAAAATAAACCTTTCTTTTTGTAGTAAAAGATCGAAACAAGGACACTTACTAGTACAATAAGTAACAACCAAAAAGGATGTATGTCAGAAATGATTTTCATAAGTGTTACGAAAATAAAAATAAATTACGATTAAACTCAATATATGACTTTAATGCTAGATGTAATAGGTACTTTATTATTATATTCGCGCAACAAAATTTGAATTATGAGCAAACAAGAAGTATACATAGTTTCAGCCGCTAGAACACCAATTGGTAGTTTTTTAGGTTCATTATCAAGTGTTTCTGCAACTGATTTAGGTGCTACTGCAATCAAAGGAGCAGTTGAAAGAGCTGGTGTTTCTGTTGAAAACATAGATGAAGTGTTTATGGGAAATGTATTACAAGCTGGTGTTGGTCAAGCTCCTGCACGTCAAGCAGCTTTGAAAGCTGGTTTGTCGAATGCTGTACCATCAACAACAGTTAATAAAGTATGTGCTTCTGGAATGAAATCAGTTATGTTAGGTGTTCAATCTATTTTAGCTGGGGACAATCATATTGTTGTTGCAGGAGGGATGGAGAGTATGTCTCAAACACCTCATTATATTGATGGTCGTAATGGTATGAAATTCGGAAACATTACGATGCTTGATGGTATAACTAAAGATGGATTACTAGATGTTTACAGCAAAGTTCCAATGGGGAATTGTGCTGAACTTTGTGCTAAAGAATACAATGTAACTAGAGAAGATCAAGATGCCTTTGCAGTTGACTCATACAAAAAATCTGCTGAAGCATGGAAAAACGGTAATTTCACAAATGAAGTTGTTCCTGTTGCTGTTCCTCAGCGCAAAGGTGAACCTGTTTTAGTATCAGAAGATGAAGAATACAAAAATGTTTTTTTAGATAAAATCCCTACTTTAAGACCAGCATTCGATAAAGAAGGAACAATAACAGCTGCAAATGCTTCTAAATTAAATGATGGTGCTTCTGCGCTGGTTTTGGCTTCAAAAGAAGCAATTGAAAAATTCAATTTAAAGCCAATTGCTAAAATTGTTGCCTATGCAGATGCTGCGCATGCTCCTGAATGGTTTACAACTGCACCAGCGAAAGCGGTAGATAAGGTTTTAGCTAAAGCTGAATTAAGTAAAGAGGATATCCATTTTTGGGAATTTAACGAAGCTTTTTCAGTAGTCGGAATTGCGAATGTTAAAATTCTAGGTTTAGACAACAACAAAGTGAATGTAAATGGTGGAGCTGTGGCTTTGGGTCACCCACTAGGAAATTCAGGTTCACGTATCTTGGTAACGCTTATTAATGTCTTAAAACAACGTAACGCGAAATTTGGTGGTGCTGCTATTTGTAATGGTGGAGGTGGTGCATCAGCAATGATTATCGAGAATATATAAGACCTTAGATAATATACTTTAGACAAAAGACTTTAAAATAATTAAAGTCTTTTGTGCTTTAAAGATAATTAAACATTTAACATTCATCATTAAACATTACGAAGTTATGTTAATTCGTCCTCGTAGAAATAGAAAAAACGCCGCTATTCGAGCAATGGTGGAGGAAACAAAATTAGGAACCGAAAACTTAATTTATCCTATGTTCCTTCAAGACGGAAAAGGGATAAAAAAAGAGATAAAATCATTACCCAATAATTTCCGCTGGAGTTTAGACACTCTTTTACCTGAAATAGAGGAGTGTGTAAAACTAGGAATAAATCAATATGTTTTATTTCCTGCGATTGAAGAGGCGTTGAAAGATAAAATAGCATCACATAGCTATGCATCAGATAACTTTTATTTAAATGTAATCAGTACATTAAAAAAAGAATTTCCAGAGATTGTACTAATGAGCGATGTTGCCATGGATCCTTATTCATCTGATGGTCATGACGGGTTAGTTGAAAATGGAAAAATTTTAAATGATGAAACACTTCCTATTTTAGCAAAAATGGCGATTGCTCAAGCTCAAGCAGGCATTGATATTATTGGTCCTTCAGATATGATGGATGGTAGAATTGGCTATTTGAGAGAATCATTAGATAATGACGGATATACTGACGTTAGTATTATGTCATACTCAGCAAAATATGCGAGTGCATTTTATGGCCCATTCAGAGATGCCTTAGATTCAGCGCCGAAAGCGGGAGATAAAAAAACGTATCAAATGAACCCTGCTAATAGAAGAGAGGCAATCATTGAAGCTGAATTGGATATTAGTGAAGGTGCAGATATGTTAATGGTAAAACCAGCTTTATGTTATTTAGATGTTATCTCTATGTTGAAAGAGACGTATACCGTACCAATTACAGCCTACAATGTTAGTGGGGAGTGTGCGATGGTATATGCAGCAGCACAAAACGGTTGGTTGAACTATGAGGCTACAATGTCTGAAATGTTATTAAGTATCAGAAGAGCAGGAGCAGATGGAATTTTAACGTACTTCGCTAAAGATTTTGCAAGATTGGTGAATAAATAAGATCAAAACCCTTCAATAGCACCTAATCCAAAAAGTGCATAATCATATTTGGAGGGATCTAATGGATCAAATTTTCTTAAGTGACTCATTAATTCCTCCAATGTTTTTAAATCATTTTGTTTTCTAGTTATTAGACCTAATTTTCTAGAAATGTTGGCTGTATGAACATCAAGAGGTATGTTTAATTCTGATGTAGGTATCGATTTCCAAATCCCTAAATCAACACCATTTTCATCATTTCTACAAAACCATCTTAACATCATTTGCAATCTTTTAGCGGCTGCTCCACGTTCTGGATCTGAAACGTGCTTCTCAGTTCTTTTTTCATGAGGCAAACTAAAAAAACGTTTTCTAAATTGAATTATTCTACCCGTTGCACCAAATATAGAAGGGTGCGGCGAAAAGGTTTTTTCCAAGCCTTCATTTTCATAGATTTGTCTTAAGGATCGAAAGAAAAAGTCTAAATCTATGCCATTAAATGTTCTGTAAACATATACTTTTGACTCCTTTGTAGGATTGTCATATTGCATAATAAATTCATATGGAGAATGTCCCATAATACGGATTAACTTTTCACCACTTTTTATGATTGCTTTACGATTACCCCAAGCGATAGTCGCGACTAAAAAACCAACAATTTCTATGTCTTCTTTTCGATTAAACCGATGTATCAAAGAGACAGGATCATCAGGGATAAAAGATTTAGTATTAAATTCTAATACTTTATGATCTAAAAAATCTTTTAGCTCATCTAAAGGAATCAACATCAATTTGATTTTAAAAAACCATCTTGCATAACTAGTTTTCTATCAGCCTTGTCAGCTAAGATTTCATTATGTGTAACAATCACAAATGTTTGCTTGAATTGTTCTCTCAAATCAAAGAAAAGTTTATGCAAATCATTTGCATTCATAGAATCTAAATTACCTGAAGGTTCATCTGCAAAAATTATTTTGGGAGAATTAATTAAAGACCTTGCAATTGAAATACGTTGTTGTTCACCGCCAGATAACTCCGATGGTCTGTGATTTTTTCGTTCGTTTACTCCTAATATATCGAAGAGTTTTTCAGCTTTTTTACTCGCCTCGACCATGCTTTCACCTTTGATCAAAGCAGGTAAAACTGCGTTTTCTAAAGCTGTAAATTCAGGTAATAATTGATGAAATTGAAAAATAAAACCGATATTTTGATTTCTAAAAGCTGCTAATTTTTTTTCAGAGAATTCGAATGGATTAACCCCGTCAATAGTAACGATACCAGAACTAGGTTTTTCTAATGTGCCCAAAATCTGCAGTAAAGTGGTTTTACCAGCACCTGAAGACCCCACAATTGATACTATTTCAGCTGGTTGAACTTCTAAAGAAACCCCTTTAAGAACTTGTAGGTCAGAAAAAGCATGTGTAATATTTGTCGCGCGGAGCATTATTTTCCTTTCATTTTTAAAGAATGCCCCATTTTATCTCTTTTAGTACGGAGATAAGACTCGTTATGAATATTACTTTCAACTTCAATAGGAACATTTTCAACTACTTCTAACCCATAACCAACTAACCCAGTACGTTTTGTAGGATTGTTGGACATTAATCTCATCTTATTCACTCCTAAACTTCGTAAAATTTGAGCGCCAATTCCATAATCACGTTCATCACTTTTGAAACCTAATCTCAAATTAGCCTCCACCGTGTCTAGACCTTCCTCTTGTAGTTTATATGCTTTTAATTTATTCAATAAACCGATTCCTCTACCTTCTTGGTTCATATAAACAATAACACCTTTCCCTTCTTTTTCAATCAATTGCATTGCTTTTTCAAGTTGCGGACCACAATCACATCTGCACGAACCAAAAACATCTCCTGTGATACAAGAAGAATGCACACGTACCAAAATCGGCTCGTCAGCTTTCCAAGTCCCCTTTACCAATGCTAGATGTTCCTGATTAGTTTCCTTTACTTGAAAAGCATGTAACTTAAATTCACCTTTTTCTGTTGGCATATTTACATGAACAATTTCTTCAATCAAAGAATCATGTTTCAAACGGTATTCAATCAAATCAGCTATGGAAATGATCTTTAAATCGAATTTTTCAGCAATGACCATTAACTCAGGCAAACGAGCCATCGTTCCATCTTCGTTTAAAATCTCAACAATAATTCCTGCTGGCTCGAAACCTGCAAGCTTAGATAAATCTACAGCTGCTTCAGTATGACCAGCTCTTCTTAACACTCCTTCTTTTTTTGCTCTTAATGGGAATATATGACCTGGTTTACCTAATTCTTCCGGATTTAAATTAGGATCAATTAAAGCTAAAATAGTTTTGGCCCTGTCTTGAGCAGAAATTCCTGTAGTACAGCCGTGACCAATTAAATCTACAGAAACAGTAAAAGGAGTTTCATAGGCTGCAGAATTGGATTGAACCATTAAATTTAGACCAATTTCGTCACATCGATCTTCCACTAATGGTGCACATATTAATCCTCGACCATGAGTAGCCATAAAATTAATTAACTCAGGAGTCGCATTTCTAGCTGCAGTTAGAAAATCTCCTTCGTTTTCACGATCTTCATCATCAACAACAATAATTACTTTTCCAGCTTTTATGTCTTCGATTGCTTCTTCAATCGTATTTAGTTTTTTGCTCATTATTTCAAATTAATTTGAAGGAGTGTAAATTTAAGGATAATAATCGTTACAAATTCTCTATAAAGTCAGACCAATATCTTATTTCTAGATTTAACGATTAATTCAGACAATTGTTCATTTAAAAGATCCCAAGAAAAATGATTTTGAACAAAAGTTAAAGCATTTTTTTGAATATTTTCATATAAAAAATTATCTGTTAATAATCTGTCTATTTGATATTTAAATTCGAATTCATTATTCGCAATCAAAATAGATTCCTCTGGAATTGCACCAAGAGCTGTATTAGCCATTGTGGTGGTAACACATGGGATTCCTAATGCCATTGCTTCTAACAATTTGTTCTGTAATCCGGTACCTAAAAACATAGGAGCTATAAAGATCTTAGATTTAACATAACTTTCAGTAATATCTTCAACCCAACCAGTAATTTCAATCGAAGCAGATGCCAACTTTCGAACCGAATGGTGTGGATTAACACCAGAAATTAAAAACTTAACTTCTGTATTGAATAATGGTAATACTTTCTTTACAATATAATTAGCAGCAGCTATGTTAGGAGGGTAACTCATATTACCAGTAAAAATTAGATCATATTTTTTTACTGTATTTGTTCTTTCTTTAAAAAAATGTTTCGAAATCCCATTTTTCACTATTGAAATTTCATTTGATTTATTGTGAAATATATAATTTCTGTCTTGTTCAGAAATAATTATATGCTCTTCAAAATATTCAAAAATATGACGTTCATAATTTTTAAGTCTTATATATTCTTGTTTAAAAAAGAATTTTGAATACCATTTTTGATCAGGTATCCTTCGTTCGATCCCTTTGGAAAAAGCATCCATATAATCAACAATTTTAGGACAAGCATGATAATTTTTCACATAATCCGTAGTTCGAATTAATTGCGAATAAATAAAATCAGGGTTCAATGTATTTATAATTCGATTTACTTTCCTTTGAATATGGAATTGCCAGAAATAAGCAATTTGAAATGGTTTTTCAGTTAGTAAACACAGAGTTAAATTAATAATTTGCAAAACTTTATTTAACTTTAAAACATGAATTTTATGACAATAAGGTTGTAACGCTTTTTGGTATTCGAGGGGTATCTTGTGTTCGGTTAAACTGATTAAGGTTATATTAAATTTTAAAGACAATCCTACAATTTGATGATAAGCACGTAATTTGTCTCCTTTCTCCAAAGGGAAAGGAAACCTTGATAGGATAATCAATAGATTTGGTTTAACAACTTGCGATGAATGCATTTAATTTTTTTTCAATTTCGGTAGGGTGATAATTTGAATCAATGTATTCAATTGCTTTTTTTTGAATTTCAAAAATATCGTTTTCAAAGATTGTAGTTATATGTCTTAAATAATCTTCAACATGTTCAGCTTTGAAACATGCTTTACTTTGAATTCCTTGTAGTGCGATTTCAGAACCAATTACAGGTATACCATACGAAAGGGCTTCTAAAATTTTAATGCGTACCCCTGATCCAGAAAAAATAGGAGCTAGTAATATACCATGGCTTTTCATAAAATCTTTTACTGATTCAACCTTACCATGTATTTTAATGGAATCATTTTGGAATTGAAACAAGAAATTGGGTGTATAAGAACCAGCAATATGCAATTTTGCATTTGCATTTTTCTTTAATATTTCTGGAAATAATACTTGAATAAGATATAGTACTGCATCTAAATTAGGTTTCCAATTATATGCACCAATGAAAAAGTAATTATTTTTCTTAATGTTACTAGCGAACTCCGTTTTGATTGCAAATGGAAGATGTAAAATTTGATTTTTTAAATTTAAATTTTCAATAAAAAGAGTATCAACATTACTAATTGATAAAATACCATCAACCCTTTTAAACTGATTCAATTCAAAGTTTTTTAGTTTTTTAGTAAGATACTTGATGTAAATTTTTTTAAGCGGATTTTTAATTTGAAGTATGTAATCTTCCCAAATTTTAAATTCGATGTTAGGGGCTCGTAAAATTACCTTTGCCTTGGAATAGGTTCTAATTGTTGTTAAATAGGGTAACAAAAAAATACTTTCTATATAAATTACCTCATAATCATGTTCCAATAATTCAATTAACTTATTTTCAAAATCAACACTGAAGAAACGATTCACATTATACGAAGAAGACGAAAATAAATTTTCAAATGCTTTGAAAGCCGATATCCTGGTATTTACATAAACGGATGAAACAGTTAATTTATCTCCAAAAATTTCCTGGTAACTTTTCAGATCAAAAGGATGTTTATAGGTAGAAATCGTTAAATGATCTACTTTAGCATGAATATTTACCAAATGATTTAAAAAAGATGACATAGCTACACAACCTCCATCTACCAATGGGTATACTGGTTTATTGGTTAAATATAAAACACTCATTTTCTTAATTTTTTGAATGTTTTAACCCATGCTTCTTTGTCAAATACCTTTGAATCATTTGCGGCGCTTCTCATTAATAAAAAAGCTAAAGGACTCAATACAAAAGTAGCTAACCACATACCAACAAAGGGCGAAGAAGTACCCGATGATACCAATCCTTCTCCCACTTCTGTTAAAATAAAATAAATCATAAAAAGAAGACAGGCAATCACAACAGGTGCTCCAAAACCTCCTTTTCTTACAATTGCTCCTAATGGAGCTCCTACAAAAAACAGAACAATGATTGCAAAAGTCAAAGCAAATTTTCTATGGTATTCAATTTTGTAAAGATTTAAATTTGATTCAAAAGTTTTTAGAAAATCTTTCTGCCCTTTGATGGATTCGACATCTCTTTGTAATAATGAACGAGATCTTCCTAAGATATCTTTTTGTTCATTAGGTGTTAATTGTTTGAAATTTAAAACTTCAGTATCATCTAAGAGCGATGAATTGATTTCATTTATTTTAGAAACATCGTTTGGAAGCAAAAACTTAAAATCTTTTTTTAACGATGCATTAAAATTTTGTAACACTTTTTGATTTTCAAAAATAATTGAATCAGAAACGTGATTAATTTGAAACACATTAAGCATCTCATAATTGTTTTTAAAGAGGTTTTCATCTGTTCTATTTAACTTAAACCCTTTAAGACTAATTTTATAAGTTGCATCCGAAAAAGAACTACGACGAGCTGGGTAGTAACTACCTCTATTTCTTGATTCTAAATTGATTGACTGATTAACAGCGAGTTCTTCTAATACAGTTCCATTTTTCAAATGAAGGTATAAAAAATTTCCATGAGTTGAATTGTAAAGTGCAGCTTGCTTAGCACGAACTGTTTTAACAATATTCGGGTCATTATGATCATGTATCACTACATCGTAAAACATACCATTTTTCTCACTTTTTACTTTAATCGCTAGTCCTTCAAGCTCATTGGAATATGAACCCGGAGTAATTATTTTAGCAATTTTAGTTTCTTGAATATCATAAATTAAAGCCTTCCATTTTAATGTTGCTATAGGTATGATATAATTTGAAAAGTAAAAAGTACCTAATGAAATAGTGAAAACTACGATCATTAGTGGACGCATAATTCTATATAACGATAACCCTGAAGACTTTAAAGCTGTAAGTTCATTATTTTCCGCAAGGTTTCCAAAGGTCATAATGGAGGAAAGCAACATGGCAAGGGGTAAAGCAAGTGGAATCAAACTTGCAGAAACATATAAGAGTAATTCAAGGATTATTGAAACTTCCAATCCTTTACCCATGAGATCATCGATGTATTTCCAAAAAAACTGCATGATAAGCATGAACATGGAAATAATAAATGTCACGATAAACGGACCAATAAAAGAGCGGATACTAAATACGTATAAGCGTTTCAAAACAAAATTATGCTCCTAAGTGACGTTTAAGTTCTTGAATTTGAGAATCCCACAAGTGTTTTGCTTCTTTAACATCACTTTCATCCTCAGCAAAATCAACGATTTTTAAAACCAACGATTTAGTCATTGGATCGATAGTATAGGTAAATTCAAAATAAGCTCCATTATTCTCTTCTTCATCGTGTAACCAAACAAATCGTACAGAATGCCCCAAACGTCTATTCTTCAATCTAGCTTTTTCTTCAGATTTATCCCAAACAAAAGTGTAAACATCTTCTTTCACCTTCACATCATCAGCAAACCAATCAGCTAATCCAGCGGGTGTACTCATGCTATTTTCCAAAACTTTTAAAGAAACTTTTAACAAATATTCTGCTTCAAACTTTACTTTTGTACTCATAAAATCTTGTTTTCAGGTTAGTTTAATTTCTAAATATATAGAATTTTAATAAAATGACTCATCAAATCTCAACAAACTTTTCAATTTTTATCTATTTCCAAATATAAACCTAACAAATTCAAAACTTTACATTCTAAAACTTATTCATCTTTAAAAGATTTTTCTTTAAACGTTTTTATAATTGAAAATATTAATATATTTGCACTCGTTTAATCAACATGGCGGGTTAGCTCAGTTGGTTAGAGCGCAGGATTCATAACCCTGAGGTCACGAGTTCAACTCTCGTACCCGCTACACTTAAAACCCTTGATAATCAAGGGTTTTTTTATTTTAAAATCTTTCGATTTCTCGAAAAATAGACTTGTAGTCCAGTTTGTAGTCCAGTTTGTAGTCCAGTTGCTCGGTTTTTTCTCCAAAATTTGCACTTTAAAATTCTTCATTTTTTTGTTATTTATTTAATTCAAAATTGTCTTTAAAAGGGTTAAATCCTATTGTTAAATCTTTGATAAATTTTTCATCAATATAATGTTTTAACATAACCTCTATTCCTGAATGTTTCGTAATTAATCTTGCTTTATCCCCGAACATCGCATACAAATAACTTATATGTGTTTTTCTTAAATCAGAAAACTCGATTTTCTTTCCTGTATTAAGTTGACTGTAGTAATGGGTAAACGACTTACTTATGAAATCCTTTATTGTTTCTCGTTTCATTGTTTCATCTGGTGCTAAAATGTACCTATCTTTCCCTTTATGTTCTTCGTATCCAAGTTCGATTAATAACGACTGTAAGGGTTCTGATATCGGTAATCTAATTAATTTTTTAGTTTCTTTTTCAGATATGTTTTTACTTCTATTCACTTTGTAGTCTTCTGTAATTATTACAGCAGGATTTCCTTTTTCATCTTCAATTATATCTTTGAATTTAATACAGATAAATTCTTCTCTTCTTCTTCCTGTGTAGAGACCAAGTTGAAATGCATGTTTTATCCATGGTTTGTAGAAACTCTTTGTGTACGTTTTTGTTTTACTTTGATTTTGATAGTTTTTCTTTCCATTTTCAGGAGTTATTATTTCAATTAATTTATCAAATTCATCCATCTTAATAATATTAATTTCTTTTTCTGAGTTTAGGCTAGTGAAACCTTCAAAGGGATTTTTCATTTTGATGCTGAATTCTTTAATAATGTAGTTTACGAATATTCTCATTTGTGAGATTATTTTATTATAAGTTTTTGCTGCGAAATTTTTAGTGTCTAAAAGGAAAGATTTAAATTTTCCGACTAGATCGCGATCCAAATTCACAAATAGTATTTGGTTAATATTTAATTGATTTAATTTTAAATATTCTCCAAAGTATTTAAAGTATCTTTCTACTTCTTTTATATGATTTAAAGTTCTTGTTTTGTGTTCCTGTTCGTGTGGTGTATCGTTATTTAAGTAAGCGAGATAAAACGCCAATCTATGCTATCAACCCCTGAATACATTGAGAAGAATGGTAATGTATATTTAACACTTAGAAATAAAATTAGTAATCATACCAAAACAATTCCTGATACAATACTTAAAACCATTCAAGATAATTGGTCAAAGTATATCGATACACAAAAGAAAATTTTACAACACTTATTTTATCAAAATCAAGCGACAATTGGAGAATTAGTATTAATAACAGGAATTAATGAAAAAACTCTACGATTGTATTTAAATCAATTTATTGATGATGAAAAAATTTTAGAACGTTTGAGTGAAAAACAACGAGATAAAAATGCAAAATACGCTTTTAAGAAGTAATAGAATAAAATTAAGGAACATAAATTATTTAAACTAAATAATTGAAAATCAAAAACTATTTTTAGATAAGGAATATTTAGATAGAAATAAGGAACATTATTAGGGATATGTTCGAAACATGTATTTACTTCTTGTTGATA
The DNA here is from genome assembly GCA_947458955.1 of Flavobacteriia bacterium. GTDB lineage: Bacteria > Bacteroidota > Bacteroidia > Flavobacteriales_D > Crocinitomicaceae > CANHVK01. The sequence goes on from CANGZT010000021.1 coordinate 11,569, forward strand.
CTTTTATCCAATCTTGTTATTGATAGATATATTTTTGATTAAATCATTAAAAACTCTATTATTTCATAAAAAAATTTAAAGTCATTTATGCTTTTTTTTTGCGTAAAAAACTTGCAATTACAATGAGAAATTCCAACTGTAAACAGCAGTTTCCATTGTTTTACATTGTAATCAAACGTAAACGGTTGTATTTCTTGTATTTTCCTTATAATCAGTTTTTTATGATTTAACCGTTTTTCTCTGTTTTCAATTATTAACGGCCGTAATTATTTTACACGATAATTCCAGATTTCGGATAGCTAGGAATTTTATTATTTATTAAAATAACGTATAGTCTTGTGATTGTTACCACGTATTACAAGTAATACTCAAAGTAACGCAATTTAAAATAGAAGAATTTAAAAGTATTTGACGAAATGTCATTTGATAAAGTTTTAATTTATTTTTTACTCCGTATTTGGAAATTCAAATGGCGGGTTTGTTATTAGACTTGTAGTTTTGTTAAAGGGAACACCTAGGAAGATAAGGGGAACACTTCTAGTTTGTTAAAGGGAACACCTCGGAAGGTTAAGGGAACACCTCTTTAATAGTAAATCATCCTTATAGAAGCATAAAAAAACAAGATTATACGAAATAATAAGTCTTCATGTAATATTAGAGCGAACAGGGACAATGTTAATTAAATTTTGTCGCAAAAACATACTATATTTGCGACAAAAACATCGTTTAAAACGTATGCAGAGTGTTGATGATAAGATTATTGTAAAAATTAAAAAAGCCGAGAGAGGCTCGCTATTTTTTGTAAATGATTTTTTAGTGTTTGGTACTTCAAAAGCAGTCTCCAAAGCATTAGAAAGGTTAGTCAAAAAAGGAGAGATAAGTAGAGTCGCGCGTGGTATTTATGCTCGCTTAAAAACAGATCCAATCCTTGGCGAATTAAAGCCTACAACTGAAAAAATTGCAATTGCGATTGCAAAAAGAGACAAAGCACGAATTATACCAACTGGTACCTTAGCCATAAACGCTCTAGGATTATCCAATCAAGTACCGATGAATGTAGTTTATTTAAGTGACGGCCCTGCACGAAAAATAGATTTAGGAAGAAGAAAAATTGTATTCAAAAAAACGGCTCCAAAAAATTTAGCTGCTATCGGAAAAATCAGCAGTTTGGTAATTCAAGCCCTAAAAGAAATTGGTAAAGGGAAGGTGACGGATGAAGAGATTGTTATCATTTTAGAAAAGTTAAAACAAGAAGAAACATTTCGTTTGGAACACGATATCAAATTGGCTCCTGAATGGATACGAATAATCATGCGTAAAGCATTAATTTATTGTTGAGAATTAATAGATTTACTAAATGTTTAGAAAATTAAAAAACTAATGGAAAATTCACAGTTAAGTTTATTTAATGAAATTGAATGGCCAATTTATGATTATTTGGTTACTTACTTTCCAAATGATGAGTTTTCTGAACTAGAATATAAATCAGCTCAAGGAGGTTTTCCTAAAGATTTTTGGAATACTTATTCCGCATTTGCAAATTCAAATGGCGGGTTTGTTATTTTAGGAGCTACTGAAAAAAAGGGAATTATTCATTTAGAGGGATTGTCGGATGAAGTAATTCAGCAGATGCAAAAGTACTTTTGGGATAATATTAATAACCCTCAAAAAACAAATAGAAATATTTTAACGAACGAAGATGTTAGGGTGATTAAATTAAAAGATATTTCACTTTTAGCATTCCATATACCTTCTGCCAAACGAATAGATAAACCTATTTATTTAACTAAAAATCCATTCGGAAATACTTTCAAACGTAATCACGAAGGAGATTATCATTGTACAGATGAAGAAGTAAGACGTATGTTGGCAGATGCTGATTCAAGTCTTAATCATGACGGACGTATTTTAGAAGGCTTTTCACTTGATGATATTGACGAATCAACACTAAAAAAATATCGTCAAGTCTTTGCATCTATAAAACCTAACCATCCTTGGCTTACTCTTGATACCCAAGAATTTCTTGAAAAACTTGGCGGTTACCGTAAGGATAGGGTAACTAAAAAAGAGGGGTTAACCTTAGCAGGAGTTTTAATGTTTGGCAAAGAAAGTAGTATTTTGGATCAAGAATGTACACCTAATTACTTTCCTGATTTCAGAGAAATATTAACCCAAGATACTACAATTCGTTGGACAGATAGAATTATTCCTGACGGTACTTGGGAATGTAACTTGTTTCAATTTTATTTAAAAGTATGGCCTAGACTTTCGTCAAGTATTCCAAAACCATTTCAATTAAAAGATGGAGTAAGGCAAGAAGAAACCCCTGCTCATACTGCTTTACGTGAGGCATTTGTAAATGCATTAATTCACGCAGATTATTCAGCGAATGGAAATACAATCATAGAACAACGTCCTGAAATGTTTTCATTTTCTAATCCTGGAACATTATTGGTTTCAATTAATCAATATTATCATGGCGGAATAAGTGAATGTCGTAACCCAAGTTTACAGAAAATGTTTTTGATGATTGGTAGTGCTGAAAAAGCGGGAAGTGGAGTCAATAAAATTATGTCAGGTTGGGATTTTGCCCATTGGAGAAAACCTTTTTTAAAAGTCGATTCACAACCAGATAGATTGACACTTGAATTACCAATGACTAGTATAATACCCGATGAAACATTACAAAAGTTAAGAGACTACTTTGGTGATGCGATTGATTTATTAGGTAAAGAAGAGTTAATTATACTCTCTAGTTGTCAAATCGAAGGGGAAACATCTAACTATCGTCTTCAATTTTTAATTGACCAACATAAAACTGAAATTACAAGAATTCTTCAAGAATTATGTAAGCAAGGTTTTTTAGAATCTGACAATAAAGGTAGATGGACTACTTATCATTTGAATACGGAATATAACTTATCTAGTAATGTGGACACCTCTACCAAACTCAATGTAGACGCTACAAGTACACCTAATGTGGACACCTCTGATGCACCTAATGTGGACACCTCAAATACACCTAATGTGGACACCTCAAATACACCTAATGTGGACACCTCTGATGCACCTAATGTGGAAACCTCAAATATACCTAATGTGGACACTTTGAAAAATGAGCAAAGTCAGAAGCGGTTTACAAAAGAAGAATTATATCAATTAATCTTAAGATATTGTGAAAATGAATATCGATCAGCTGAACAAATTGCGAAAAACATTCAGAAAGATGTGAAATATCTTAAAAATAGGATTATTCCTTCGATGATTGAAGAAAAATTATTGGAACGTCTATTTCCGTCAATAAAAAATCATCCTAAACAGAAATATAAAAAACAAGATTATTTGAAGTAAGGGAATAAAAATAGAATACTCTAACTATTATTATAGTCAAACTAAAAGCCACTAAGAAAGTTCCTAGTGGCTTTTCGTTGTTAATTCCTCTTATCATCTTTTGCTTTTAATGGAATAAGAAATTTGTTTTTATTACCCTTAAAAAGGTCTTCATTTAATTTTTGTAAACCTTTTATGACTAAATAAACAATGCCAATTCCTACTACTGCATGTATCACCTTAAATTTATAAGGTATGTGAGGTCTAATCACCTGATTCAATGGAGCTCCAAAGAGCTCATCAATTTTTTTATAATTCATTATTTGTGTATTAAATTGGTTATTAAAATTTTTGAATATTTAACTCTGCATAAACGAAATGTCCCAACCTGAGTAAAATGGCAATTAAGAGTAGGATCTATATTAAATAATTGACCTCTACCATTGTAATGATTGAATTGGAAACCATACGAATCAAGTACTTCAACCTCATATTCTGTTCCATTTACAGCAACATTTAAACTCTCTAAAATTGAAATATTCGATTTTAATATGGCTTCATCGGTTTCGTTTATCGTTTCCTCAACTATTGTTTCAATTGTTTCTTCAATTAATTCTTCTGAGACTTCTAATTTCTGTTGTTTCTCTATTTCGTCATTTAACTTTTTCATATCTCTATTGTAACGTTTAAGAGCATTGTGATATTCATCACTACATTTATCGTCGCAGAAAATTCTAGTACGATGTGAGGCCATAAGTTCTGTCTCGCAATTTTTACAAATACGGTATCTGTCTGATTCAGGATTTAACTTATACAGAAATTGTGGTGGCCTTTTATTGATTTTTTTATCATGATATTTCATGCTTTTTTAATTTAAATATTTACCATTTCTACAATTATTTGAGATGTAACCTAACATCTTTTTGTTTCACTTTTCCTTATTATTTTTAACTTAGCATAGCACATAATGAGTGCGTATGTTAATCTCCATTTTTTGGTTTTCATACATTAAATTTTATGTGGGATTTTGTAAACTTTACTCAAAAAAAGTGTAGTCCAGTTTTTTCACTGTTTTTTCACGTTTTTTTCTAAATTTTGTCATTTTCACGAAATTTTACCATTAATAATCAATGACTTATGTTTTAAACATGGGATTCATAACCCTGAGGTCACGAGTTCAACTCTCGTACCCGCTACTTTAAAAGGTCATCGTTTCGATGGCCTTTTTTGTTATATTTAAAATCTTTTAAAGTATATTACTGTATAAAATATCATCTTATGATTTATTTACTTTTAGCACTAACAATTATTTCAATTGTCATTTCTTTAGTATCGCTTTCCAAAAACAAATCAATTAATCCTCAGGAATTTTTAGACACGTTTAAAAGTGTACTTCAAACTGAAATGAAAGAAAATCGGGCTGAATTGTCTACTGAACTTCGTGAAAACAGAAAAGAGTTAACATCAAATTTAGAATTATTGACTTCTAAAATGGAAGAAAAATTAGCGATGATTCACGAAGGATTATCTAAAAATGCTAAAGAAAATAGAGAAGAATTAGCAAAAACATTGAAAGATTTTAGTGATACTTTTTCAAGTAATGTGCGTGATTTTAATGAATTGCAAAAACAAAAGTTTGATGCAATGGCTTTAAAACAAGATGAACTAGTAAAGTCAACCGAATTGAAATTGGAAAAAATGCGTGAAACGGTGGATGAAAAATTACATAAAACATTAGAAGAACGTTTAGGGCAATCATTCCAACTAGTGAGTGAGCGACTTGAAGCAGTACAGAAAGGATTGGGTGAAATGCAAACGTTGGCGAATGGAGTAGGTGACTTGAAAAAAGTATTGAGTAATGTCAAAACAAGAGGGGTACTTGGTGAAATTCAATTAGGAAATATTCTTGAACAAATTATGGCACCTGAACAATATGAAGCAAATGTCAAGACAAAACAAGGTTCGAATGATTTGGTAGAATTTGCAATCAAATTACCTGGTAAAGATGATAACGGGAAGGAAGTTTATTTGCCAATTGATGCTAAATTCCCACAGGAAGACTATATCAGACTCCAAAATGCCTACGAAGCAGGTGATGTTCCGGGTATAGATTCAGCCTCAAAAGCACTATCAAATGCGATAAAAAAATTTGCTAAAGATATACGTGATAAATACATCGACCCTCCATTCACAACAGATTTCGGAATTCTTTTTCTACCTATAGAAGGACTTTTTGCAGAGGTTGTAAGACAACCAGACTTAGTCGCAATTCTACAACGTGAATATAAAATCATTGTGACAGGCCCAACAACTTTAGCCGCAATGTTAAATAGCTTACAAATGGGCTTTAAAACATTAGCAATCCAAAGAAGAAGCAGTGAAGTTTGGCAAATTTTAGGTGCAGTCAAAACCGAATTTGTGAAATTTGGTGATGTACTTGATAAAGCTCAAAAGAAAATAAATGAGGCAAACAAAGAACTCGATAATTTGGTTGGAACACGAACGCGTTTAATGTTGTCAAAATTGAAAAAAGTAGAGGAATTACCAATAAGTGATACCGATAATTTACTTGAAGACACTCTAGATTCTGATATAGAATAATTGATTTATTGCAAGCTTGCAAAAAAAAGAAAGATTAAGGTTATTCGACGAATTTTGAAATATAAATTTTAAACGAAAAAACCATGAAAAACAAATCTACTCTTTACAACTTCATTTTAGATAGAAGTGGTTCTATGTCTGGTATGGAAACAGTAGCAGTACAAGGATTTAATGATCATTTAAAAACGATCCGTAATTTACAAACTGAATTTCCGAATCAAGTCTTTTTGTGTTCACTAACAACTTTTGATAATCAAATTGAAACCATAGTTCAAGCTTCTCCAATTTCAGAAATTTTCCCAATTGAAGTTGGTCAATATGCTCCTAGAGGAATGACCGCTTTGTTAGACGCCATTGGAAAAAACATTCATGACATCACTGAAAAATATAAACAACAAATTGATTCGGATGAAATGTCGGTTGTGTTTGTAATCATTACGGATGGTCAAGAAAATGCTTCTCAATTTTTTTCCTATCATGACATTGCTCAAAAAATTGCTCAATTAGAAAATACTAAAAAGTGGACTTTTACATTTATTGGTGCAGACTTTGATGCAATTCATACCTCTCGTATGTTAAATATTAAAACTGAAAACACGATGAATATAAACAAAACAGATTATGCTTGTATGTCGGCAGAAATCAATGAACAAATGCATACGTATTCAAAATACAAAGAAAGAGGAATAATTAAAAACAGCTTTTTCTCTAAATAATATTTCAAAGAATTCAATTATATTTAGTCAATCAACCCGAATCAATGAAAGTAATTTTAACACGAACAGACGATTTTAAAACAGAAGATTTTGAAAATGTATTGAATTTACTTAACGCTTATCCAGGTACCATCGATTTTATTGACGGTGGTACCTTGGATTTAGATGATCCGCATGGATTTAGAATATTTAGGTCGAAAAACTACTTTTGAGAATCAAGAGCAGGTTCTACATTCTATATGCATGAGTGAGCAAATGGTATATAGTTACAAACGTCCAGTATTTCCTTTCAAAAAAAATGTATATACCTGGAAGCAATTATTTAACACCATTGAAGTTTATAAAAAGGAAAATGAAATCGATTCGAATGATTTTGTTTTTCTCTTGACAAATCAATACAATGATAAAAATTGGTTTGCTTTTATCGGACCATCCATGAGAACGGGTTTTATTCATACCGATGATTGGCCTTGGTTTTTTGGGGACACAACAGATATTCGTTATCCAATTGCCTACGAAGTGATTGCATGGGTGGTTAGAGGGTTAATGTATAACGATCAAAAAGAAGTAGTAGGAGGATTTCATAAGAAAACATTTGGTTGTATCAATGATTTCTGTAAAAACAAAAAAGAGATTACCATTAAAATGCGTACGGCTGATGTGTGTGAAGATTGTATGCAAGAAATGAAAAATAAGGATGTTCCACCACATTATTTGAATCAACTTTTTAGTGTTTTAGATGGGATACGATCTAATTTGATGTTTCGTAAACGTATTTCTATTATCAACAAACCGAGTAGAATTAAAATTGATTTAGAAGCAAAAAAAATCTTTTTGGTTGACTTTGGGAATTTAGATGTACGATTAAATCCAAAAGAATTGAGTTTGTATTTGTTATTTCTCAGAAAAACAAACGGTATCGCCTTACATTCACTTTTTGAATGTAATGATGAATTATTACATATTTATAGAATGATCAGTGGACGTGAAAATATTGATGAAATGGCTCGAACCATTTATTTATTAACCAATTATTTAGGAGGTGAATTACACACAACTATTTCACGCATCAAAAGTAAGTTCGTCAAAGCACTTGGAAGTGAACTAGCATTGAATTACTATGTTCAAGTTTTACCAACTGATGTTCATGGCATTCCATTAAAAAGAGAAGGAGTAGAAGTAACTTAAAATGAGTTGAAAAATAAATTCATTTTTATTGTTAGAATTTAAACAAGTGACCGTATTATATTTGTTGTTTTATAGTTTCACGAAATCGTATGATGGTCATAAATCTTTTTGGTGATGGAATGTATTACAACATCATTGAGTTGTCAGTGAAAGAATTGGACAAGATTAAGACCATCAGCGATTTATCAGAAACACCGATTGAGCAATTACTTTTTGATTTATCTGTTTTAGAAAGTTTAGGCTATGATTCCATAGCTCAATTTCCATCCGTAACATCAGGAGGTGGAATTCGTTTTGAAAAAGAAACCAAATTTGAATGGAAAGGAAACCGCAAAACCTTACGTAAATTTCCAATCACGGAACTTTCAAACGATGATCTACTTTTTCCAGCCTATTTAATTAACGAAATCAATCTTGATTTAGATCAATATCAAGATCCTTCCAAGATTAGATTTGTACTCATTGAAATTATTCGTGGAAACCTCGGAAAATACTCCTTGGAAGACACAACCCAACTTGAAGATGTAACGTTTGAATTTACCAACTTACAACATCAGCACGCGACCGAAAGACTACTTACAAACATCCGATATCAAGGTAAAAAACTAAAAAACAAAGCAAAGGATGGAGTGATATTAAAGCAGTATGCGGTGAGGGTGGGGTGAGAGTTGAATCAGAATATTTATTTGAAAAGAAAATTTTAAATCTTATTTAAAATCAAAGAGATGCGATTGATATTATCAAATCAAAAAACGAAAAAAACAGATTTTTAGAAGATTATCTTTCTGTTTTTTCAACTTTAGATATTTCTGAAATTAAATATCGTGAGTGTTTAGAACCGTTGATTACGATTGCCTCAAATAATGGTTTTCAGTTTATGTAATTATTTTGAGAAAAGTAAACAAAAAAAGCGAGAACTTACATTCTCGCTTTCTAGTGACCTCAATCAAAAAAAGTTCAAACCTTTTACAGTCGGATATTAACAATTTTTTGAACTACTAATTCAATGCTTGAATTAGTGGTTCAATTATTTATTTTGAAAAATTTATGGACATTAAATATCATGCTAAAAACTTAAAAAAATCGGTTCCATATTCTCCTTACAAAATGGATGAAGAATCGGATAGGTATCGTAGTTGTAAAAATTGTTCTAAAGAATTTATGACGCCACATCGAACCAGAATTTTTTGTGATGATGAATGCAGTAATGAATATCATAATGCTCAAAAACGATATAATCGTGATATGAAAAAATTACAGGATGAAATTGAAAGTCAACAGCAATTAGATGTGGCTGAAGAAATCATGGAAGAATCAAGTAAGGCTACAATTGAATCGATTGAAACGAAGATAGCTGAATCGATAGACGAAACCGTTGAAGCAAAATTAAAATCAAACTTATCTATTTTAGAGA
>CANGZT010000022.1 GCA_947458955.1 Flavobacteriia bacterium
AAAGCTTCTTTTACTCCTTCGTAACCATAAATTATCCCACCTGTTGGGAAATCAGGTGCTTTAACGTAATTTAAAAGTTCTTCTACTTCAATTTCTTTATTATCAACGTATGCGATACAACCATCAACCACTTCGGTTAAATTGTGAGGAGCCATGTTAGTAGCCATACCTACAGCGATACCCGATGCACCATTAACTAATAGATTAGGTATTTTTGTTGGTAAAACGGTAGGTTCTTCTAAGCTATCATCAAAGTTAGGGGTAAAGTCGATGGTTTCTTTTTCAAGATCATCTAACATTTCTTCAGCAATTTTTCTAAGTCTTGCTTCAGTATAACGCATTGCAGCAGGACTATCACCATCAACTGAACCAAAGTTACCTTGACCATCAACCAAAGGATATCTTAACGACCAAGGTTGTGCCATTCGTACCATCGTATCATAAACAGAACTATCACCATGTGGGTGATATTTACCTAATACTTCTCCTACAATTCTTGCTGATTTCTTGTGAGGACGATTTGAAAAAACGCCAAGTTCTTGCATACCAAACAATACACGTCTGTGTACAGGTTTGAAACCATCTCTAATATCAGGTAGAGCTCTTGAAACAATAACAGACATTGAATAATCAATGTATGCACTTTTCATTTCATTCTCTATATTAATCTGAATTATTTTTTCCCCATCTGCCATATTATCAATCTGATATGATTAGTAAATTAATATTTTATATCTCTTAAATAAGAGCTCGAAGATAGTGATTTTATATGGTTGTAATGGATCAGTTTTCTTATACTTACTAACAAAAACGTGTGAAAATTTGATGTTTTAATGTTAGTTATTAACAATTATTAAAATTACTTTTGTTTTGGATGAACTATTTGTTTATTTGATGTGTTAAACTAAATTTTTATGGAAGCTAAATTTTCTCCGAGAGTAAAAGATGTTATAGGTTTTAGTAGGGAAGAAGCGGTTAGGCTTGGGAATGAGTTTATTGCAGTCGAACATGTTTTGCTTGGTATTATTCGACAGGGAAATGGTACAGCTTGTAAATTATTGTTTTCTTTTAATCTTGATTTGGAGAAAATCAAAAATGAATTAGAGTTGGGGTTAAGAAGAAATTCAAATCTTACTAATGACTTAAATGCAAATATTCCATTAGTGAAACAAGCCGAAAAGGTATTGAAAAAATCTTTTTTGGAAGCAAAGCTTTCTAAAAGCGAACAGATTGGAACAGAACATTTGCTACTCTCAATTTTGCGAGAGGAGGATTGTGTTGCAACATCAATTTTAAATAAATATGGTATCATTTATGATATTGTAAGAGATGAGTTAGATAATATGATGAAAAACGAAAATTTACCAAGAGCTGAGTTTCCTGGTTCTTCAGATGAAGAAGGAGAAAACTTTGGTGCAGCACAAAGAAAAAGTGCAGATCCTAAATCTAAAACACCTGTTTTAGATAACTTTGGAAGAGATTTGACAAAAATGGCTGAACAAGGCAGACTTGATCCAATTGTTGGTCGTGAATCCGAAATAGAGAGAGTAAGTCAAATCCTATCAAGAAGAAAAAAGAACAATCCGATTTTAATAGGTGAGCCTGGAGTTGGTAAAAGTGCCATTGCAGAAGGTTTAGCTTTGAGAATAGTTCAAAGAAAAGTTTCTAGAATTTTATTTAATAAAAGAATTATATCACTTGATTTAGCTTCTTTAGTTGCAGGTACAAAATACCGTGGACAATTTGAGGAGCGAATGAAGGCTGTTATGGCTGAAATTGAAAAAAATCCGGATATCATTCTATTTATTGACGAAATTCATACCATTATTGGTGCTGGTGGAGCGAGTGGTTCTCTTGATGCTTCAAATATGTTCAAGCCAGCATTAGCAAGAGGTGAAATGCAGGTAATAGGTGCTACAACTTTGGATGAGTATAGACAATATATTGAAAAAGATGGTGCTTTAGAAAGACGTTTTCAGAAAGTAATTATTGATCCAACAACAGTTGAGGAAACAATTCAAATTTTGAATAACATCAAAGAAAAATATGAAGATCATCACATGGTTACTTTTACACCAGAAGCTATTTCTGCTTGTGTTAAACTTACCGATAGATATATTAGTGACAGACATTTACCTGATAAAGCAATTGATGCTTTGGATGAAGTAGGTTCAAGGGTTCATATTACTAACATTAATGTTCCAAAGGAAATCATCGAGATTGAAGCTCAAATTGAAGCCTTGAAGGAAAAGAAAAATGAGGTAATTAAATCTCAACAATACGAAGAGGCTGCTAAATTAAGAGATGATGAGCGTAAGCTTCAAGATAAACTTGAAGTAGAGAAAAAGAAGTGGGAAGAGGAAAGTAAAATTCATCGAGTTCAAGTTACTGAAGACAATGTTGCTGAGGTCGTATCAATGATGTGTGGTATACCAGTTACTAGAGTTGCTCAAAAAGAGAGTGGACGTTTGGTGAATATGGGGCAAGAATTGAAAGGAAAAGTAATTGGACAAGACGAAGCTGTTGAGAAAGTGGTAAAAGCAATTCAACGTAATAGAGCAGGTCTTAAAGATCCTAATAAACCGATAGGATCGTTTTTCTTTCTAGGACCAACTGGTGTAGGTAAAACTCAGTTAGCAAAAGTTTTAGCTAAATATCTTTTTGATTCTGAAGAGTCTCTGATTCGTATAGACATGTCTGAATACATGGAGAAATTTTCGATCTCTCGTTTGGTTGGTGCGCCTCCAGGATATGTTGGTTATGAAGAAGGAGGGCAGTTGACTGAAAAAGTTCGTCGTAAACCATATTCAATCATTTTGTTAGATGAGATTGAAAAAGCACATCCAGATGTTTTTAACTTGTTATTACAAGTATTAGATGATGGTCATATGACAGATGGTTTAGGTAGAAAAATTGACTTTAAAAATACCATTTTGATCATGACATCGAATATTGGTGCACGACAACTTGCTGACTTTGGAACAGGTGTAGGTTTTGGAACTAAGTCCCAAAGTGAACAAAAAGATGAGAATAGCAAAATGGTCATTCAAAATGCTTTGAGAAAAGCTTTCTCTCCAGAATTCTTGAATAGGATAGATGATATGATTATGTTTAAATCTCTTTCTAGAGAAGATATTCATAAGATCATTGATCTAGAGTTAATCAAGTTATATGGTCGTATCAATTCGCTTGGTTATCAAGTAGAATTAACAGATAAAGCAAAAGATTTTATTTGTGAGAAAGGATACGATGAAAAATATGGTGCGCGTCCACTGAAAAGAGCAATTCAAAAATTCATCGAAGATCCTCTTGCAGAAGAAATCATTAAGTCAAATTTAAAAGAAGGTGATTCTATAAAATTAGATTTAGAAGATTCGGCAGATAAATTAGTTGTAGTTATATCTGGAACAGGTAAGACTAAGACTAAATCAAAAGAATAAGATAATAAATATGATAAATTTAGGGTGAATGTTTAGTTCACCCTTTTTTATTTTATAATAATTCGTTTTGAAGTAATATGATTATTTGTATCGTAGATTTTTAAAAAATAGACCCCACTACTCAAATCTTGATATTGTATTTTTATCTCATTTTGGTTGTTTTCTATATCGATGTGAAAAGATTTTCCCAATATATCTACTAGTTCTATTTTATTGTAAGTATTTAAACCTTTAATTTTAAAATATGAGCTTTCTGAATTAGAAGGATTTGGAAAAATGTTTATTTCAGTATTTTGTTGAATATTATTTTTTTGGTTAATTTTTAATTCATATTGTAGAGTTTTAAAATTTGGCTTTGTAAAGGTTAACAAAACACTTTGATCTGATGTGTCAAGTTTAATTTTGTTTATACCTGATTTTAAAATTGAGCTACTTATATAGTTGTTATTTTTAGAAACGCCAAGTAAAATATTGTTTGTTTTCGAATCGATTACTAATTCACTAGTTGATGAATTGAAATCGTAAACTAAGTCAATAGATTTAGGGATTTTAGATTTTAAATCTAAGCTTGGGTCTCCAAATAAAATCCAAGTTTGCATTACGCCGTGTCCAAGAAGATTGTATTTGTTTAACATTTTCATTTGACTTTCATAAAATAGTTCTCCTATTGTATTGAATGTATTAATGGTATCATTTGATGTAATGAAATTAATTATTTCATCTTGTGTCAGCATTGGGGGAGCCCAGTCCATGAGAATAGAAGAACCGCAAAAAGCAATTGAACCAGTGTACTTAAGGGTATCATTAGATTTTAAAAATGATTCAGCTAATGTACCTTGTCCTGTTGTAAATTTTCCATTATCACATGCGACAGAGATTACAAAAGGATTTTTGTAAGGATTGTTTAGATTTACTAAATCTGAAGAAGATAGTTGACTTGTAAGCATTAGATTATCGTCACCATGTCCAGTATAATTGAATAAGGACACCCCTTCATTCAAAGCATTAATTACATCAGAATTGTTGGGTGATCCAGGTAAATCATTATCTCCATGAGTACCGTCATAAAATTCATGAACTTTAGAATATCCAAAATCGTATAATTTTTTTTTGATTTTTTGAAGGTGTTGCCAATCTGCCTCTCCATCATCTCCATAACTAGCCCCTTCATTTGAGGCGATTCCAATCGATTTTATCATCCAATCACCCTCAAAATTATCTCTTTCATAATATATGGATTTACTTATAATTGATTTTATTTCTTTTATATTACCTGTAATTCTTCCTATATATAACTCAGGGTAAAAATCGTTTGTAAGTTGACCAAAATAGCTGTCACTAAAATAAATATCGCCATCTATAGTACCATAACTATGAGCTGGGATTTCTGAATGATTTCCTAATAAAATAATGTATTTTAAATTAGGTTTTAATGTATATAGTTCAATTATTTTATTTTTAACTTCCTCTGAAGTTTTTTCATTTTCAAGTTTTAACAAATTGGTTTTAAGACCTTTTTGGTTTTTCCAATTTGCTAGTAATTGAGCATTGTTTTCATTTGAATCTTTGTAAATAATTAAGAGTTCTGAGTTAGAGTTGATAATTGATTTTAAATTTTTATTTTTTTTATTGAACGAATAAAAATTTGTTTTTTTATTCGTTGAAATTGAATTTACTGATGAAATACGAGGTTGGCTAATTAGTTTGTCGAATTGCAGCTCAATTTCTAATTTGTAATAACAAATGATTTCATTATTTATTGAGTCAAATTCAATCGGAGTGATTTGTAGATTTTGTCCTAAAAAACTTCTATGTATATAAGGATCCGAAAAATGAATTAGCTTAATTGAGTTTTCAAAAGCATTATTTGCTGTAATACCTCTTTTTGGTGATTTCTCTCCTTTTCGTATACTTTTTATTTTGAAACTAGTTTTTTGTCTGTTTTCAATTTTATATTTTAGTGATGCATCATCAAGTTCAAAAGTAAAATTGAAAAGTGGAAGAATAGGTTTGTTTAATTGATTTACACAATAAAATAGTTTACTAAAATCTACCTTATTTTCGTTTTCAATAAACTCTTTTATCAGAAATGTATCTAGAGTAAATTCTAATTTTAAAGAAGATTTTGACTCTTTAAGAATTTTAAAACTTTGGTTGTATGCATTTTGACAAATTAAAATGCATAATATTAATATACAATTTGTTTTGACATTTGATATGCGCATTTAAATACGAGTTATACGACCTTTGTATTCGCTTTTTTCACCTTTCACTGGATTAGTGAGAATGACTTTCCAGATAAATTCACTGTTTTCAGGAACTAACTCATCTGTTTTTTCATTTTTACCTTTCCAAGGCTTATCTAGATCTGTAGTTTCAAAAATAGTTTCTCCAGTTGTCGGAGATATGATCAACATTCTGAAGTCTGTTTTACGAAGAAACAAAGCGTAAGGTATAAATGAGTTTCTTTTAGGGTCGCTATGGTTTGGTTCAATTCCAGTTACACTCATTAAGTTGTAATTGTCTTCAGAATCAAAATTTTTGGTAAGTTCGGATTTACAGCCATTAGATTCATTTATCAGTTTAATTTCATATATCCCTTTATTAAAAGCATATAAATCAATTTCTTTACCTTGAGCATAAGGTTTTCCGTTCACATACCATTTATTATTACCATTATGATTAGAAGTTAGTGACACAATCGGTAATCCTGTAGATAAATCAACTTCTTGAGGTGGTGTAAAGTTGATTTTAGGAGAGATAATTACTTCAAAACCTTTGATTTTATTTTCAGTATTTAATGAATTTTCAAAACTCCAATAGTAGGTTCCAACATCGTTAAGCTCAATAGGTTTTTTTTCATCTTTTCGAATAGTATAATGTTTTCCAGATTCATGAATTAAATATAGTAACTGGTCATTTTCATTTTTGAAGGTTTCGATTTCACCTTGACAATAAATAGGTCTCGAAGTTACAAGTAAAGTTCTCTTTGTTTCGTTTTGAATATTTTTATTGTCTTCAACTTTAAATTCTATAGTTTTTTCAATCGGTTTCTGAGGAACTGATGTTGAGTGTATCTCTCTTGCGTTTGTTTTAATAGTTGATTTTATTTCTTCCTTAGGATTTTTAACCTCGTTAGAGATAGGTAAGTTTGTTTGCTCTTTAATTTCAGTTTTTATACTATTCTTTTTAATTTCAGTTTTTGTAGTATTTGATTTACCAAAATACATAAAATAACCAGCTACACCAATAGTTGCTGAAATTAGGGCAAAAACTTTCCAATTATTGGAATTCTTTGAATTTAGATTCGCATCTTTTTTAGAATCCAATTTTGATTGCAAAGCGTTCCAAGCCGAAGGATCATAAGGTTCTTCATAATTTTCCAAACTTTGTTTGAATAAATCTTCAATATTTTTACTCATTGAACTGTTTTAGCAATTTTTTTATTAATAATTTTTTGTAAGTTCATTTTTGCTTTAGCAAAGTTAGATTTTGAAGTTCCTTCAGATATCCCTAATGCATCTGCAATTTCTTTGTGTGAATAATTTTCAAAAACAAACAAATTAAACACGGTTTTATAGGCAGGAGACAATTCATTTATAGCCTCAATTGCTACACTCGCTTTTAATTCGAATTCTTGTTCAAATTCTAAATTTTCAAGTGGGTCGTTGTAATCTTCTTTCGTATTAACATCATTTTCTTCGACCCAATTCAATCTTTTGTTTTTTCTTAAAGCATCTAATGCTGTATTTGCCATTATTCTTCGAATCCAGCCATCAAAAGATCCTGAAGATTCAAATGTGTTTAACTTGTCAAATACTTTTATAAAACCGTCTTGTAAGATTTCTTGAGCAGTATCTCTATCATTAGTATACCTGAGGCAAACGGCCAACATTTTACCATAATAGAGTTTAAATAAACGTTCCTGTGCAAGTCGGTCTTTATTTAAACACTTATTGATTATTTCTTCTAATTCTATTTTTTTTTCCACGTTTCTTACATCCAAGACGACATAGGTTTTAGTTAGTTGCCTAAAAAAAACTATTTTTTTACAAATCTAAAGAAAATATGTAGTCTTTTTTTAAAACTTTTATTCCATTTGTTATAAATTTGTTCAATTAATTTAGAAATAAAATAAAACTCTAATATGAAAGTAACTGTTGTAGGTGCTGGTAATGTTGGTGCAACTTGCGCTGATGTCCTAGCACAAAGAGAGATTGCTAATGAAATCGTTTTGTTAGACATCAAAGAAGGTTTTGCTGAAGGAAAAGCATTGGATATTTGGCAAAAAGCGCCAATCAATTTGTATGATTCTAGAACAACTGGTTCAACGAATGATTATTCAAAAACGGCTAACTCTGATGTTGTTGTTATTACCTCAGGTTTACCAAGAAAACCAGGAATGTCTCGTGACGATCTAATCGCTACAAACGCTGGAATTGTGAAAACAGTTACAGATAACATTATTAAACATTCACCAAATGCAATATTAATTATCGTTTCTAATCCTTTGGATGTAATGACATATTGTGCCTATTTGAATGCTAAGATTGATTCAAGTAAAGTATTTGGTATGGCTGGTATTTTGGATACTGCTCGTTACAGAGCGTTTTTAGCTGAAGAGTTAAATGTGTCTCCAAAAGATATTCAGGCAGTATTAATGGGTGGACATGGTGATACTATGGTTCCGCTACCTCGTTATACAACTGTGTCTGGTATTCCTGTAACTGAATTAATAGACGCTGAAAAATTAAATGAGATCATTGAAAGAACTAAGTTTGGTGGAGGTGAAATCGTTAAATTGTTAGGTACTTCAGCTTGGTATGCTCCAGGTGCTGCAGCTGCACAAATGGTTGAAGCTGTTATCAGAGATCAAAAACGTATTTTCCCTGTTTGTGCTTGGTTACAAGGTGAGTATGGAATGAAAGATATTTATTTAGGTGTTCCTGTTGTATTAGGTAAAAACGGTATCGAGAAAATCATCGAATTACAATTGAACGACGATGAAAAAGCGTTACTTGAAGAATCTGCTAAAGCAGTAAAGTCTGTAATGGATGTATTAGATAATATGAATGTAAATGCTTAATAGCTATACAATCACAAAAAAAAGCGACTGTTTTTCAGTCGCTTTTTTTTTAGAAAAACTTTTTATTAAATAGAATTTTTTCCATTTCAGTTTGAATTTTTTTAGCTTCATTTTTTGCTTGATCAGCAAAATCTACCTTGTTTGAAGCATATATAATCGCTCTTGAAGAATTTACAAGTAAACCACAGTCCTTATTCCAACCATAATTACAAACATCTTTCAAGCTACCTCCTTGAGCACCCACTCCAGGAACTAAGAAGAAATGATCCGGAACAACTTTTCGTACTTCACCAATTTGTTCAGCTCTTGTTGCTCCAACAACATACATCAAATTTTCAGGAGTACCCCAAGAGGCTGTTTTTTCAAGTACCGATTTGAATAATTCTTTTCCTTCTTGATTTTTAATTGATTGAAAGTCTAAAGCTCCCTTGTTAGAAGTGAGCGCTAGAACAATAGCCCATTTGTCTTTAAATTCTAAAAATGGAGTAATGCTATCTTCTCCCATATAAGGAGCAATAGTAACAGAATCACAATTTAAGTATTCAAAAAATGTTTTAGCATAATAGGTGGAGGTATTACCAATATCACCTCGTTTAGCATCAGCTATCGTAAAAATGTTTTTGGGAATATAGTTTAATGTTTTTTCTAAAGATAGCCAACCTTTAACACCTAAACATTCATAAAATGCAATATTAGGTTTATATGCTACACAGTAGTCTTTAGTTGCATCAATAATCGCTTTGTTAAACTCAAATATAGGATCCTCTGTGTCTAGCAAATGAGCAGGGATTTTTTCTAAATCTGTGTCTAAACCTACACATAAAAAGGAACGTTTTTCTTTAATTTGTTGAATAAGCTCTTGTCTAGTCATAATCCTAAATTGAAAAGTATAAAAATAATAAAAAATGGAGCAAGTATTGGTTTTATTCTTAACTTCAAATTCGTTTAATACTTGAAAATTGATTGAAATGAAAGCAAAAAGAGCTTCTGAAACATTGGCAGTAACAACTCATGTAGTTCTTCCAAACGATACAAATCCACTTGGTAACTTATTTGGAGGACAATTACTAGCTTGGATGGATATTGTTGCAAGTATTTCAGCGCAAAGACATTGTAGGAGAGTAGTAGTTACAGCATCTGTAAACAATGTTTCGTTTCAAGAACCAATTTTAGGTTCATCAATAGTCACTTTAGAAAGTAAAGTTTCAAGAGCATTTAGCTCGTCTATGGAAGTTTTTGTCGATGTATTTATAGAAGATCAGGTTTCTGGAGCAAAAAGAAAGTGTAATGAAGCCATATATACATTCGTAGCAGTAGATCAACTTGGAGGTCCTATTCAAGTTCCTGAATTAATTCCTGAGACCGATGAGGAAAAAAGTAGATTTGATGGTGCGTTAAGAAGAAAACAGCTTAGTCTAATTTTAGCAGGAAAAATGAATCCGAAAGACGCCACTGAATTGAAGGCATTATTTTTTGAATAAAAAAAAGCTGCTCATTTAGAACAGCTTTTGTTAAATTATTAATGAGTCAAATTGTGTACTCTTCCCAACATACAGCTCGCATAACTTTTTAGTTGTAGTAACAAACCATTTTCTTCAGTTGCTTCTGGATATCCTAACTCATGAAGTTTTTCGATAATCTTTTCTCGATTGATATTTTCATAGCTGATGTCTATACAATCTGATTCGTTATCTACTTGTACCTTATAAACACCTTTTAATTTAGTAAGTTCATTTGTTATAGTTGTTGCACAACCGCCACACTTTAGGTTTGCAATGTAAATTTTCTCTTTTTTCATAAATTCAATCTTTGATATAAATAGATAAAGTTTTCTTCAAATTCTATATAATCAGATTAATGTAGAGCTAATATTGGTGTTTTACTTTCGAATGCAATTTGTTTGGAAACACTTTTGTGAAGTAGGTTTTCAAAAAAGTTATAAGTATGAGGGATTATCGCAATCAAGTCAGCTTCATTTTCACCTGCAAAATCAAGAATTCCATCGGGAATATTTTCACAACTAGCAATACTATTTGTATGTCTTATGTGATGAAAGTTTTTTTCAGCTTTCCAAACCTGAAGTTCCTCAATGTAAGCCGCAATAGGTTCTTTTGCTTCAATTGCATGAAACATCATTACTTTAGCATCAAACATTCTCGCTAATTCAAAAAGTGGTTGTAAAGTTTTCTTATTTGAAATCCCTTCATAATCAGTAGCAAAAACAATTTTATCCAATTTTTCGAATGTGAAATTTTCTGGAATTGCTAACACGGAAACATCTGATTTTCTAATAACAGTTGCCGTGACTGATCCGATAAAAAATTGACTTAAACCTGTTGCTCCCTTTGTTCCCATTATTATTAAATCGCAATTTAATTCTTGTGCTTTTGAAACGATTAAATCTCCAGCAAATCCAATTTCATTCTCTATTTCATAATTGAAATTTTCATTATTAATATTAAGATTTTCAATTATTTTGGAAATTTGTTTCTCTACCATTTTTTTTTGAGATACTAAATCAGGATAAGTAGTAGATGAAATAAACTCAATAGATGAAGTCGGCATGTCAATCATAGGATGATCTACATGAAGTATGTAAAATTTAACATTCGAATTACGAAACAATTGAAATGCATATGAGATTGCATTTGAGGCATTCGAGGATAAATCAGTAGGGATTAAAATTTTTTTCATAAGTTATATTTTTTATCAAAGCTAATCGTTTATAAAAAATATAACAGTGACAAATGTTACGAAAGAAAGTGATTTAAATCAACTTTAATTTTTTATTTATTTTTTCTTCTCTTTTGTCTCTTCTTTTTCTTTAATTGCAACAAAATGAGCAATCATTTTTTTCTTACCATTAGGGCTAATCCAATTCCCATTGCAACTAACTTCTCCAATACCAGTAAGAACTAATTTACCTGTAACTACATCACCGTCGTATTCAGTAAGCGTGATTTTTTTATCCGGATCTTCATTTTCGTTTTCACATGGTTTTAGTGTTGCTTTCAATATCATATCCTTGTTTAATTTTTTATTGAAATATGAACCTTCAAATTCGTAGATACATTCATCTTTTGAAATACTTAATTTTAAAATTAGTTCTGTTTTCAATGTGCCTATAGTTCCTATATAACCAAAGGTGTTACTTTCTTGTGCAGCTGTAAAAAAACTAAAAAAAAGCATTGAAAATATAGTAGTAATGATTGTTTTCATGTTGTTGAATATTTAATTTTGATTTTGTCAAATATAGAAATTCATTTTTATGTGATTGATAATTTCGGTTTAATTTTAAAGTTATTATAACTTGAATTAATCAACCTTTTGTAAATAAATAGATAGAAACTAGACAACTAAAAATTCCAATCGCTTTTAACCAAGTAATTTTTTCTTTGAATATAAAATATCCTACGACTAGACTTGCTAACACGCTTAATACATTAAGTAATGCAAGAACAGTTGAGTCGGGTAGGTCTATAACTTCATATGAGTGAATAAGATAGTATATGGAAAAATAGTTTGGAACTCCAAGTAAAATACCTGCTATTATGTTGTTTATAGTTACTTTTTCTTTACTTTTGAATGATTTTATTATAAGAATAAGACAACCTATCACCCCAGCCAAACCTAATCCAAAAGCACTAAATAATGGAGATGAAATATGTTGTAGTTTAAAATTTTGAACATAGTTTAGTACAAAATCCAACAAGCCACAACCTATAAAAAGTATAATTAAAAGAATTTTATCATTGTTCTTTTTTTCTGTGTTTTGCTTTTCTTTGGATAGGAAAAAGATACCTGCTAAAGCAAGTAAGATAGCAGCTATTTTATAAATAGTTAGATCTTCATGGTAAATAATGATCATTAAAATCATTGAAAAAGCCATACTCATTTTTACAACCACGGTTGTTAATGATACTCCATTATTCTGAGAACTTTTACCCATCATGAAAAATAAGGATATAAATAAAGCTCCACAAATCAATGCCCAAACCATCCATTCTCGGTGTTCAAAAATATTTTTTGTTATTTGATTTCCGTAAAGTAATGTTCCACAGCTAAATGCAGCTAGATAATTAAAGACTACAGCTTGAAAGGTATTTATATTGTACTTTGGAAATGATTTGAAAATGATAAAAATCCAAGTTACAGTGATTATGGCTATACTTATTGATATCATTTGAAATAGTGAAAAAGTTGATCTTCAGCGAATGTATATGTTTTTGAAGGAATTCCATTTATTTTTGGAGCTTTGACTCCATCTTCAAACTTATTTTGACTTTGAATAATTCTTGCTTCATCCCATAATCCATCTAACAAAAAGTGCTGTAGTGTACCGGAGCCCCCTTCGACAAAAACTGAACTTATTTCAAGTTCATATAAATAAGTTAAAATCGTTCGAGTGGTTATTTGGTTTAGTTTAACAAAAGAAACATTGCCAGATTCTTCGTTCTTAATTTTATTGATAATAACTGTTTTATCTCCATCTGTAAATACTTTTGAATCTTTAGGCATGTTTAAGTTACTATCAATAATTATCCGAAGCGGATTCAAACCTTTTACCTCTCGAACGGTTAAACTAGGGTTGTCGTGTTCTATTGTTTTCCATCCTACTAGGATTGCTTGCTCTTTACTGCGCCAATGATGAACGATGCTTTGAGTATCAGGATGACTAATCCAATTAATTTTACGTTCATTTTCTTCATCTCTGTTTACATCAATATAACCATCTTTGGTTTGTGCCCATTTTAAAATGACATATGGGCGTTTTTTGATCTGATAGGTGAAGAAACGTTTATTTAGTTTAATACATTCTTTTTCTAGAATTCCGACACTAACTTCAATACCAGAATTTTTCATTAATTCGATACTTTTTCCTGATACTAATGGATTTGGGTCTTTACAACCAATTACTACTCGTTTAAATTTATGTTTTAGAATCAAATCTACACAAGGAGGTGTTTTACCAGTATGAGCACAAGGCTCAAGACTTACATAAATGGTTGCTAGATTTAATCGTTTTATAATTTCTGTTGGAACATTATTTACTGCATTTACTTCGGCATGAGGTCCTCCAAAAAATTGATGATAACCCTCTCCAATAATTTCTTCTTCTAAAACAATAATAGCACCAACCATTGGATTGGGTGACACATTGACACCTGCTAAACTTGCTAGGTCTAGACAACGTTGCATGTATAAATTATCCTTTTCAATTTGGGTCATGGTAAGGTTAGTTTTGAGATAATTTTGTGATGAAGAGGAAATTGCTCCAAGAGATCGGATTGTTTAAATAATTCAAAATCTTCAAAATCAAATCCAGGGGATACAGAACAAGATACAAGTGAATAAGAATCTTTCTCTAATACCGTTGATCCAAAAATAGTGTTTTTTGGAACTAGATATTGGGGTATTTCACCTTCTGAAAAATTAATCCCCACTTTTTGTTCTTTGTAAATCCCTTGATCGTCAATGGAATGTACAATTAAAGGGCTGCCTGAATGGTAATACCACATTTCATCACTTTTAATTCTATGAAAATGAGAAACATCTTCAGATCTTAGTAAAAAGTAAATAACAGTTTTTAAATTTCTGGTACCATTTAAACATAATTCTGAAGAACGATAGGTTTCTTTGTAGAAACCGCCCTCTGGATGAGGTAACATGTCAAAATGGTTTATAATTTCTTGTATTTTATTATTCATCTAATGGTCCTAATTCAGTTTTTATTTTTGGTTTTTTTGTCTTTGGTAAAAAATACCTAAAATCTAGAGCTACATAAGTTCCTGTTAAACTTCCATATAACAACTCTTTTGTGCTAATGTTTTGGTACATTGTAGCAACATCAAATATTGGTTTTAACGGAATTCTTCCGTTTGCTCCGATATAAAAATTACCATACTTTGTATTTCTGTATTCTATACCAGCATTTACATTGAATTCTAAAGCGAAGCTACTTCGCTTTCTTCCTTCCGCTTTAAAAAGAACATTATCTCCATATTTTATTTGGGAGGCTACATTGGATGGATTATGAACTATTGAAGCACCAAGTGATGTGTTTATGTAAAATAGTTCACTTATTTTTATAAATACTAATGCATTCATTGGAATATCATGACATATAAAAGAGAGTTCTTTTGTAGCCATGAAATTACTATCAAGTGTTGTGTAATTTACGTTATAGTTTCTTTTAATTTGTGCTAACCCCGTTTCAATAAATAAATTTTTCCATACAGGAAATCTTAATATTGCACCAAAAGATCTTCCTTGTTTTTGGTTAAACACACTTTGAAAAACTTCATTTTTCAAGTTTAATTGAGATGAACCAATAAAACCATCTTCAATTAAGGGTTTGAATTGAATTCCAAATGTGGTTTTATTATCTTGAGCAATCGTATATAGACTTGCAATAACAAAGATTATACTGAAAAAAATTGATTTTAACATTTATTTCCAGTTTGTTACGTATTCTATTGGTTTTCTGTGTTGTTTTGGCCATTCAATAGATGGGTAACCTAAATAAACTAAACCTAGGCACATATCTTTTTCTTCTAATTCCAGAAAATCATTCATTTCAGGGGTGTAAATCAATTTTGAAGTAGACCAGTAATATCCAATTCCATAAGCCGTTGCTGAAAGTGCCAAGTTATGAATAGCACAAGCTACAGCTTCAATCTCTTCAACTTCTCTTATTTTTTCAGTTTTATCACGCTTCATAGAAACAGCAATCACGACAGAGGCTTGTTTAGGTCTTGTAATTAATTTAATAAGTTTTGAATCTTTCTGTTCTGCTTTAGGTATATTTTTGAGATATAAAGCACTCATAAAATCTGCTAAAGATTCTCTTGATTCATCTGAATAAAAAACAGTAAATCTCCAGGGTTGTGTATTTCCATGTGTTGGTGCCCATATTGCATTGTTTAATAACATTTCAATTTGGTCCCTCTGAACTTTTCTTGTACTGTATTGTTCAGGGTAAATTGTTCTACGATTTCTAATTAGCTCAGTAACTTCAGATAAATTATATTTCATAACAAAATAATTTTAATTGATAATCAATACCCTACCTTATTCGTATGCTCCGATCGTAGGGGGATTTGTTCTATTTTTTCCTTCAATATCGTAAGGCAATGTAAGTAAAGGATCCCCATTTAAAAACAGGGGGGAACCTTGATCAGGGCGATAGTCATTATTAGTAATATCTTTAAAAAGAGGAGCTTTATTCCAAATGGTATTTCTAAAATTCGATCTAGCTGATGTGTTTTTGAGTTTTAATAGATTGTTAGAAAATGAATAGTTTATAGTTGCTTTTCCGCTAATTGTATCAAATAAAATTTCATCATCTTTGAAGCCATAAACAATACTATTATTGATTGTAATTTCAACCGGTGATACATAGGTTATTTTATTTGTTGGGTTGGTGTAATTATTTTTTATTGCTAATGCACCAGCATTTTTATCTGAGGATGCATAACCTAAAATATTGGAATGTGTTGCTTTGAAAGTAGCTCCTTGCAGAACAAAGACACCATAAGATCCATTTTTTGTTACTATAGAATTTTCCATTTCTACCCAAGGGTTTGAAAACAGAAACAAGCCATAGCTACTATTGTTTTGAATTATTGAATTTGAAATTTTTAAAGTTGGTTTTGATAATTTATTTTCAGAGCTGAATAGATGAATACCGACTGTTCCGTTTTTTATCAAAGTATAGTTAATCGTAGAAGGTAATGCTTCATGAAAATAAAGTCCATAAAACTGACCAGAAATATCTTTGTAGAAACTCTCTAATCGATCACCTTGAAATACAACAGGTTTGTCTTTTGTGCCTTGGATATCTATTTTTGATTTGTAAACATATAGTAATGCGTTTTTATGAAGATGAATTTTTGTGCCAGCATCAATTGTGAGGGTTCGAGCAGAATCAACAGCAGCATAATTCACTATTACATGAGGTTTATCGCTTTTCCAAAGTTCTTCTTTGAGAATCTCTTTATAGTGAAAATATGCGTCTTGTCCCCAAACCATCAAATGCATGTACTGATTTTTCCCATTTGTTTTTATACGAATGGAGTCCTCTATTACAACAGGTAGATTTTGCCCGTTTACGTTTAATTTAACATCTACAAAGACGAACATACTGTCTTCACCTTCAATCATATTGTTTGTAAATTTCGTGCCTGAAGCCCCATCTACATTAATTCTAAAAGGAGAGTTTTTACCACCCATTAATTCTATTTCTTCTAATTCAATTGTATTTACGTCGGGGTTA
Organism: Flavobacteriia bacterium; assembly: GCA_947458955.1. Taxonomy (GTDB): domain Bacteria; phylum Bacteroidota; class Bacteroidia; order Flavobacteriales_D; family Crocinitomicaceae; genus CANHVK01. The sequence continues at coordinate 16,802 of CANGZT010000022.1, forward strand.
AATATTTTAAAATTTTTTGTAGTAGAACCTATTGTTGTAAAAACGGTATCGAAAACAAGGGTGTCGGTAGAAAAGGTGACATTAGATTTTGAAAATAATTCTGTTTTTTTACAACTTGAAAAGCTCAAAGTAATAGCTAAAATCAAAAAGTATAAGATAGTATTATGTTTCACAAACATCAAAACGAACAATATTAGTGTTTATTATGTTCTTTTTTAAACAATTTTAATGCACAAAGGTACAATCTTAAGTTTTTTAAATAGATATATCTCTAGTTTTTTAAATAAAAAGACTCTATATAATTCTAATAGATTGATACAAGTAACTGTTATACTCAGTATTTTTACACTTCAAAATTCAAGTATATGTTGAACAAAATAGTAAATGGTTTATTCTCTATGAGATTAATGGCCCTTGGTTTAATTATTTTTTTAGTTGCTATAGGTGCGGCTACTATAATAGAGTCCAAGTTTGACATTCAGACAGCTAAAATATTTATTTATAATGCGAAGTGGTTTGAAGGTTTATTATTTTATTTAATGATCAATCTGATTGCAAATATTTTTAGATTCAAAATGTTCCAACGTGAAAAAATGGCAATGCTTGCTTTTCACTTGTCATTTATTGTAATTATCATTGGTGCTGCTGTAACACGTTTTGTAAGTTATGAGGGATTAATGATGATTCGCGAAGGAGAAAAAAGTAATGTGATTTATTTACATGACCCTCACTTATGGTTTAGAATAAATGATGGTAAAATGCAATATGTATTAAATCGAAAGACATTTATGTCTGAACAAGCAAACAATCATTTTCAAGAGGAAGTTATATTCCCAGGTCATAAAACCCCGATTACTATAGAATATGTTAATTTCAGAAAAAAAATGGTTGATACCCTTTTGGTTGATCCTAAAATAAAAGGTTCTGTATTGGAAATCGTAACTGATGGAATGACATCCAATTATTTAACTGAAAATGGGTTTGTAATGGTTGGTGAAAATGCCCTTTCTTTTGCAAAAAAAGATGCTATGCCAGGGTTAGAAGTTTCGAGAGTGAATGGCAACTTGATGATTCAAACCAAATTACCAGTTCGATTTTTACCTATGACTATGATGATGAAATATAGACAATCAGGTCAAAATCCACCTGATTCATTGTTTCAAAAAGTACCTACAGATACTTTAGTTCCTTTTTTACCTAGAACTTTGTATGTAGTTAATGGTCAACAATTTGTTTTTAAGAATGAAATCAAAAATGCAAAAATGACTAAAATGTCTTCAGGTAGAAAGGATAGAGGGATGGATATTTTGACATTAAAAATTACAGATGGAATTAAGTCTAAATTGGTAGATTTAGTTGGCGGGTTTCAACAGATGCCAGAAAAAGCGGTGTTTAATTTTCAAGGTTTAACTTACGAAATGGAATATGGTTCGACTAAAAAAGAAATTCCTTTTTACATTGCTTGTAAAGACTTTAGATTAGAAAGATATCCTGGATCTAATACAGCTTCTTCATTTGAAAGCGATGTAACTATTCTTGATAATGCAAAAAAATATACGAGAAATCAAACGATTTTCATGAATCATGTAATGGATTATAACGGGTTTAGATTTTTCCAATCTGCTTATGATCCCGATGAAAAAGGAACGCGATTGAGTGTTAATCACGATGCTCTAGGTACAAATATAACCTATGTAGGGTATCTACTTATGTCGATCGGTATGATTATGTCATTATTTGCACCAATTGGAAGATTTAAAGAACTAGCTTCTAAAATAAGTGCTTCACACAGAAGAAATAATTTTCTCAAAATATTGATCGTTATTTTGGGATTAAGTACCAATATGAATTTACATGCCCAGCATGAAGGGCACAAACACGAAGGTCCTGTAGTGCATTTCATGTCAGAAGAACATAGTGATGAAGTTTCAACCCTTTTGGTTCAAGATTTACAAGGGAGAATTATTCCGATGCATACAAATTGTGACCAATTATTAAGAAAGATTTATGGTAAAAATAAATATGAAAATCACAATGCTGTTCAAGCAGTAATGAGTATGCATATGTATCCTCCATATTGGGTTAATCAAAAAATAATATCCATACCACAAGCTGTTAGAGAACAATTGAAATTAGGCAAATTCGCGAGTTTTAAAGAATTAATGGATAGGGAAGGTCAATTTAAATGGATCAAATTATACAATATTGCTCATCAAAAGTTAGATTCTAGAAAAAATGAGTTTGATAAGAAAATAATCAAGCTTGTTGAACGCTTTGAGGTGACAGGTTCTATTTTTAGATGGGAGTTTATGAAAATTATTCCATTGAAAAGCGATCCAAATAATACATGGTATGTTCCGTTAAATATGGAATTAATGCAAAAAGATTCAACTTCTTCTATGTATGCTTTGAAGTATTTAAGTGCAGTTGATTCTGCTTCTAAGACAAGCGCTTATGGGAATGCATCTGATTTGTTAAAAGGGTTTAAAAAATACCAGCGTGAAGCTGCAGGTAAAATAGCACCTTCAGAATCGCACGTTAATATGGAGGTTCGTTACAATAAAATGAATATTTTCAAAAACTCCATGTACTCTTATTTTGTTTTAGGTCTATTAATGTTGATTTTCTATTTTGTAAGAATTTTTATACAACCTAATGAAAGTACAGAAAAAACTTTTCGTAGAATTCTAATTCCTTTTACGATATTAATGGCCATCATTTTTATTTATCATGGTTCTGGAATAGGGATGAGATGGTACATAACAGGACATGCTCCATGGAGTAATGGTTATGAAGCCGTAATTTTTATCGCATGGATTTCAATGATTGCCGGTTTTGTATTTTCTAAAAAAAACGGCGCTGTTTTACCTGCTACTGCGATCTTAGCTTTTTTTATACTTTTTGTTACTGAATTAAATTTAATGGATCCCGAAATCACACCATTACAACCTGTTTTAAAATCATATTGGTTAATGATTCATGTTGCTATAATTACTGGTAGTTATGGTTTCTTGGGATTAGGAGCAATTTTAGGTTTCATAAATTTAGTTATGTATATTTTCAGAAGTTCTTCTAATGGAAAGCGTTTAACTTCACAAATAAATGAAATTACTGCAGTTTCAGAAATGACGATTACAATAGGATTATATATGCTTACAATAGGAACGTTTTTAGGAGGTGTTTGGGCAAATGAATCTTGGGGTAGATATTGGGGGTGGGATCCCAAAGAAACATGGGCACTTGTTTCTGTTTTAGTATATGCTGTTATTTTACATTTACGTTTTATTCCAGGTTTAAGCGGAAAGTATACTTTTAATTTAGTTAGTTTTTGGGGTTTTTCAGCTATAATTTTTACTTTTTTTGGTGTTAATTTTTATTTAGTTGGTTTACATTCATACGCTCAAGGAGAAGGTTTAGCGGAGATACCGAATTGGATTTTTTATACGATTGGAATTCTTGCAGCCTTTTCGATTTTTAGTTTTGTGAGATATAGAACGTACTCAAAAAAGTTACTTTAAGCTACTTTCGATAAAAAAAAAGCTGCCTTTCAATGTACATGCCCCCAAAAGTTAGACACTAACTTGGGGGCATTTTTATGTTTAAAAGAAATAAATACGATTACAACTTTCGGCTTCGTTGCGTAAAAGCCGTATTAAGCGGTAAAAAATCAGTAAAGTCAATTGCTAAAGAAAAT
>CANGZT010000023.1 GCA_947458955.1 Flavobacteriia bacterium
ATTTGTGTATCATTCAAAGTATGTGAGATAAGATATATAGATAATTTTATGTACGATACATTGAGTCGCTGGGACGAATTAAAAAATCAATTTCACGTAGATAATAGAATCAATATATTTTTCGTTTCTAAAATTACAAACCCGGATGGTGCAGCTGGTTTTGCTGGTTTAGGTGCTATTTGTAATACAGATGATGATGGTATTGTTTTAATTAAAACTGCTTCCACTTTAGTTCTGGCTCACGAATTAGGACACTATTTTGGTCTAAGTCATACTTTTGAGAACTCAATAAACCCTGATATCGCAAGAAGAGAGCTCGTTGATGGTTCGAATGCTTCTTTGGAAAGTGATCGCATTGTTGATACTCCTGCGGATCCATACGATCCATCTATGAAGGCTGAAATGTATACTAAATTTTTGAGTTCAAACCCAAATACACCTTGCAAGTTTATTGGTAAAATGCAAGATGCTAAAGGTCTTTTTTTTGATCCTCTTGTTGGAAATACAATGTCTTATTATCCCGAAGAATGTAATTGTGGTTTTACGCACGAACAATATTTAAAGATGGCAAAAACATTTTTGTCAAATCCTAAAATGTGGTGATGAAGATTATTGTTGTTTTTTTATTTTTATCGCTCGGATTTGTTTTCTCTCAAGATATTCATTTATCTCAGTTTTATAACTCAGATCATTTTTTAAATCCAGCAAAGGTAGGGGATTACGATGGAGATTTTAGGGCCACGCTAAACTACCGGAATCAATGGAGACAAATTGACAAACAACCCATTTCAACTTACATGTTATCATTTGATCATATGTTTATGATAAAAAGACAGGAATTTGATGCTGGAATTTTTGCTGTGAGTGATCGTTTTTCTGGTTCTGAATTTAACGTTATATCAAATAGCAACATTGATTATTTTGTCAACAATACCAAACTATTAGCCACATTGGCTACAAATTATTATCTAAAAGAAAACAAATTTAGGTTTGGAATACAAGCTGGAATGTCCATGAGTGCTACTGATCCTCAAAATCAAACGTATGATAAACAATGGGTATATATTCTTGGTGATTTCGATAAATTATTATCTTCAAATGAGGTGGTATACAATCAAAACAAAAAATATTTTGATTTAAATGTTGGTGTGGAATGGTCAAGAAAAATAGGAAGTATAGAACCTAAAATAGGATTTTCATTACACCATGTAAATCGACCTAAAACAAATCATTGGGATAATTCTTCAGAGAGATTAAGAGCAAGAAAAGTTTTTTTTGCAGAAACATACTATCAACTGAATCAAAAATATAGTTTGCATCCTAAATTATTATTTATGTGGACATCGAAAACCAATGATTTAGTTTTGGGTGCTAATGTTTCTATGAAGTTAGAAGATAAAAATTTTCCTTTCATATATGGTGGTTTGCATTACAGACATGGGGTGGTAAGAATCTTTGATGCTATAATACCTACAATAGGAACTAAATACAAAAAATTTGATTTTGCTTTAAGTTATGATGTTAATTTATCATCATTAAGTAAAGTTACTTATTCTAACCGTAAAGGGTCATTTGAACTATCTCTTATTTATACAGGAGCAAGTACTTTACCAAAGAAATTACTCATACCGTGTGATAGATATTAAGCATGTTAATTAGAACTTTTATTCTCGCACCCTTTTCATTAATTTTCGGTTTAATTTCATTTATAAGAAACAAACTTTTTGATTTTCAGTTTTTGAAGTCATATTCAACAAATGTAAAATCAATTGTTGTGGGGAATTTATCTGTTGGAGGAACAGGAAAGACACCTCATGTTTTTTACATTGCAAAAAAATTTTCAAACAAATACAGAACAGCAATATTAAGCCGTGGTTATGGAAGAAATTCTAAGGGTTATTTTGAGGTATCTAATGAAAGTAAAGCAAATCAAGTTGGAGATGAACCTTTATTGCTTAAAAAAAGAATTGGTTCAAAAGTTTTTGTTGCAGTTTGTGAAGATAGAAATGAAGGCATAAATAATTTAAAAGATAGTCATCAACCTGATGTTATTATTCTAGATGATGCTTTTCAGCATAGAAAGGTAAAAGCAGGTTTGAACATTCTATTGACAGAGTTTAATAGACCTTTTTTTAAAGATTTTCCTATGCCTATGGGGCGTTTAAGAGAATTTAGATTTGGTAAAAAAAGAGCAGATATTTTTATTGTTACCAAGTGCCCAAATAATTTAACTAAAGTGCAAAAACAACATTTTATCAATAATATTGGAGTGAGTGCTGAAAAGGTCTTTTTTTCAAAAATTTGTTACTCACCATTCCAATCTTTCTCAAAAAAACAAATTGAGACCGTAAAATCGATTCTTTTAGTTACTGCCATTGCAGACGATCAAAAAATTATAGAACTACTATTACCAGATTATTCTGTTAAAACATTAAAATTTCGTGATCATCATACTTTCACTAAAGAGGATATTAAAAAAATTCACCTTAAATTTGACCAATTACCATCTGAAGAATCTATTATTTTGACAACAGAAAAGGATTTTGTTAAGTTAAAAGAATTTGAAGAGGTGGTAAATGGAATTTATCCTTGGTATTTTTTACCTATTGATATTGAATTTGATAGAGAAGATGAGTTTAATCAAATATTAAATAATTATGTTGGAACAATTTAATGAATCAGTTGCATTTATTCAATCTAAAACTCAAGTTAAACCCACTATAGGAATTATCTTAGGTACAGGTTTAGGTGGTTTAGTTAAAGAAATCGAAGTTATCGATGAGATTTCATATTCGGACATACCTCATTTTCCTGTTTCAACAGTTGAAAGTCATTCAGGAAAACTAATTTTTGGTAAGCTAGGAGGGAAGCATGTGGTTGCTATGCAGGGGCGTTTTCATTATTACGAGGGGTATGACTTTAAACAAGTTACTTATCCAGTTCGAGTAATGAAGCTTTTAGGTATTGAGCGACTTTTAGTTAGTAATGCGTCTGGAGGTGTAAACCCTGATTTTATTGTTGGAGAAATTATGATTTTAAATGATCATATTAATTTTTTCCCTGGTAATCCGTTAATAGGTAAGAACATTGATGAATTTGGACCTCGTTTTCCAGACATGAGTGAACCTTATGATCCTGAAATGATTCTATTAGCAAAAACGATTGCAAATGAAAATGATATTCGTATTGCTGAGGGTACATATTTAGGTTTAACTGGTCCTACATTGGAAACACCAGCAGAGTATCGTTTTGTTCGTATAATTGGTGCAGATGCTGTTGGAATGTCCACTGTTCCTGAGGTTCTTGCTGCTAGACATATGGAAATACCAGTTTTTGCTATTTCAATAATTACAGATTTAGGCGTCCCAGGTAAAATTAAAAAGGTGAGTTTAGAGGAAGTTATTGAAGTTGCTTCAAGACAAGAACCTAAAATGACATTGATTTTAAAAGAATTAATTTCCAGAATATAATACATGGAAAATTTACGAGATAAATATGAGGTAGTTGTGGGCTTGGAAATCCACGCTCAAATGTTAACAAAGTCAAAGGCTTATTCGAGTGATGTCAATGAATTTGGTTCTCATCCAAATTCAAACATTAGTGTGATTACCCTAGGTCATCCGGGGACATTGCCCGTAATGAATAAAAAGACTATTGAGAATGCGATCAGATTAGGTATTGCGTGTAATTCAACTATTTCTGATGCTCAATATTTTGCTCGAAAAAATTATTTTTATCCAGATTTACCTAAAGGATATCAGATTACTCAAGATAAGACGCCTATTTGTACAGGTGGTCATTTGATTATTAAAGATGATCAAGGAAATGATAAATCAATTGGTATCACTCGTATTCATATGGAAGAAGATGCGGGTAAAAGTATACACGATGTAGATGTATATGATACTTTGGTTGATTTGAATAGAGCGGGAGTACCTTTATTAGAAATTGTTTCTGAACCGGATATACGAAGTTCACAAGAAGCATATAATTATGTTTCTGAGGTAAGAAAAATAGTTCGTTACTTAGATATTTGTGATGGAAATATGGAGGAGGGCTCGTTGCGCTGTGATGCTAATATTTCAGTTCGTATTAAAGGACAAGAAACTTTTGGTACAAAAGTAGAAGTTAAAAACATGAATTCAATTCGAAATGTTCAGCGAGCAATTGAATTTGAAATAGATAGACAGATTGAAGCCATTGAAAAAGGAGAGGTAATAGTTCAGGAAACCCGTTCTTTTGATGCGCTTAAAGGAATTACGATTTCTATGAGAAGCAAAGAAGCTGCTAATGATTACCGTTATTTTCCAGAGCCAGATTTACAACCTATTTTTGTTTCGCAAAACCAAATTGATCAAGTAAAGGCTGAAATGCCTGCGTTACCAAGAGAATTATTCTTGAAATATACTACTGAATTTGGTTTGTCTGAATACGACGCTAGTATTTTAGTTGATAGTAAACACATTGCGCTTTACTTTGAACAAATTTTACAGAACACTAAAAATGCGAAAGGAGCTGCTAATTTCTTAATCGGAGAAATTAAAGGGTATTTAAATCAACGAGCTCTAGAAATAACTGAATTTGAAATTACTCCAATTCGAATTGCTGATTTGGTAAATTTAATTGATAGCGGAAAAGTTTCTTATTCGATTGCATCTAGTAAAATTTTCCCTGAAATGTTTGACAATCCTACTTTATCCGCTTTGGAATTAGCAACTAAATTAAATGTAATTCAAGATTCTGATGAAGGGAAATTAAAAGAATACATTGCACAAGTAATTCAGTCGAACCCTAAAGAGGTTGAACGATATGTTTCTGGTGAAAAACAATTAGTAGGGTTTTTTATGGGACAATTAATGAAAGTTTCTCAAGGAAAAGCAGATCCAAAACAATCAAATGCGTTAATGCGTAAAATGTTAGACGAATTAAACTAAAGTATGAGCACTGTATTTAAAATCTTTCCATTTTTCTCGATGTTTTTATTCCTTTTCAGTAGCTGTAATAGTACTGAAAATACTTCAACGACAGATTTACCTTCAAATTTTGAAATTAGCGGTCAAGTATTGGGAGCAGCTAATCAACCTATTTATTTAGAGATGGTTAGTTCTAAAGGAAAGGTAAAATTAGCTGAGTCAACAACGGAAGTAGATGGTAGCTTTGATTTGAAAGGTCACGTTAAAGGGTTAGGTCTTTATCAATTAACTATCGGAAATAAATCAAACAAAAGTGTTCCTTTAACGATTTCTCCTAACGAAAAAGTGAACGTTCAAGCAAATTTTAATGACTTTGAAAGATTACCTAAAATTACAGGTACAGCATGGGCGCCCTTGATTACAGAGTATATGCGTATTTTTAATGAGTTTGCATTCAAACAAATTCAATTAATGAATACCCCCGGTTTAACTGAAGAACAACAAATTGAACAGTTTTTTGAATTAAAAAAACCATTGGATGTTTATGCAAAAGCAACGTTAAATAAATATCCTTCAAACCCTGCAGCTATAGTTCTATCAACAACTTTGACTCCTGCAATGGGGTTTGAAAAATGGGATGCAACCAATCTAGATTTACTAAAAAAGATTGCTAAAGCTTTTCAGTCTAAACATCCATTATCACCGATTTCTGAGTCACTAAACAAGCAGGTGGTTCAAATTGAAACAGCTTATAATCAGTATTTAAACCAAGGTGAAAAGACAACTGGTTTGATTGGTTCAAAAGCTACAGATATTGTCCTGCCAAATCCTGAAGGAAAAATGATTCGTCTTTCAGATCTTAAAGGGAAAGTTATTTTATTAGATTTTTGGGCATCCTGGTGTGGTCCATGTCGATCAGAGAATCCTAACGTAGTAAATATTTTTAAGAAATATGAAAGTCAGGGGTTTGCAGTATTTAGTGTTTCTCTAGATGCTGATGTACAAGCTTGGAAAAGAGCTATTAAAGCTGATGGTTTGGTTTGGCCATCACATGTAAGTGATTTGAAACAATGGGAAACTCCACTAGTGAAACAATACCAGTTTAATGCAATACCTTATACTGTACTTATAGATCGAACGGGAACAGTTGTAGCAACAAATTTGAGAGGTAGTGAGTTAGAACAGAAAATACTTAGTTTATTAAAAAAATAACATGAATAAAATTGCTTTTTTAATCGTTTTGTTAAACGTGTTTTTAGTTTACAGTCAGCAGATTGAAGTTTCTATAAGTGGAAATATATTTAATTCCAATAAAGATTCAATTTCGATTTCTCAGTATTTTGGCGGATCGAATTACCGCGATTATCTTAAAACAGCTTTAGATAAAAAAGGGAATTATACTTTTAAAGGAAAGTTACCAGTTAAAGATGTTTATGTTTTAAGAGTAAATGATAATCAACATTTGAACTTGATTTTACGTGAAGGGTCTGTTATTCAGGTTTTTGGAGATGCTAAAAATATTATTGCTTATCACAATATTGTAGGATCAGATGAAAGTGCCCAACTGAATAAATACATCGTCAATATGCAAGTGTATAATGCGAAAAAGGATTCTGCTACTAGATACCTTCAAGCTAATCCTGATCAACAACAGCAAGTAAATGAATCTTTCACACCATTATTTTATGAGTATGAAAATTTCAAAAAAAACTTTTTAGTTGCAAATGCGAATTCACCAGCTTTATTGCCTCTATTATCTGAAGTTGATCCGATTCAGAATTTTGAATCCTACGAAAATTTGGTGCAACAAATTATCAATGGTTTTGATGGGGCTCCTTCAGTGAATCAAATTAAAGCTATGTATTTGAAAAATAAGGAAGCCCATGACGAAATGAAAGCATTTTCTCCAGGTAATCTAGCTCCTGATTTTGCTCAACCAAAAGCAGATGGCAAATTATTAAAACTATCTGATTTGAAAGGAAAGGTCGTATTGATTGATTTTTGGGCTTCATGGTGTGGACCGTGTAGAAGAGAAAATCCAAATGTGGTTCGTATATATCAAAAATATGCAGAGAAAGGGTTTACAGTTTTGAGTGTTTCACTTGATAAAGATAAAAACGCTTGGTTGGAAGCAGTAAAACGAGATAATTTACTTTGGCCAAATCATGTAAGTGATTTGAAAGCTTGGTCAAATGATGCAGCACAATTATATAAAGTTAAAGGAATTCCATTTACTGTACTCGTTGATAAAGAGGGTAAGATTATTCAAACCAATTTGAGAGGGGAGGAGTTGGAAAATACTTTAAAATCAATTTTTGGATTTTAGTGTTAACAAAAAAAATATATTTTGCATCTGACTTTCATTTAGGTGCACCAAATGCATCTAAGTCATTTGAAAGAGAACTTAAAATATGTGCGTGGTTAGACTCCATTGAAAGTGATTGTGAACATCTATTTCTAATGGGTGATGTTTTTGATTTTTGGTTTGAATATAAACATGTTATACCAAAAGGTTATATTCGTTTATTGGGTCGCTTAGCAAGGTTTACAGATAAAAATATTCCAGTAACTCTTTTTACTGGAAACCACGATATGTGGGCATTTGACTATTTAGAAAAAGAAATAGGTATTAAGATTTATAGAGCACCTATTGATTTAGTTTTAAAAGAAAAAAAATTTCATTTAGGTCATGGAGATGGCTTAGGTCCTGGAGATTATAAGTATAAAATTTTAAAAAAAGTTTTTGAAAATAAACTTTGTCAAAGACTTTTTGGTTTTGTTCATCCAAATCTAGGAATTGGTTTGGCAGATTTTCTTTCCAAAAGAAGTCGTGCAAAAACGGGTCATACAGATGAGGTTTTTTTGGGAGAGGAAAGAGAATGGTTAATTCAATATTGTAAAGAAAGACAAAAAACAAATCCAGTAGATTATTATTTGTTTGGACATAGGCATTTACCCATTGAGCATTCAATAAATGATGCTACCTACATTAATATAGGAGACTGGATAAAATATTCAACCTATGCAGAGTTTGATGGAGATAAGCTACTTTTAAAGTATTTTAACCTATAATTTCGGAAACTTTGACGAATTGTCTGATTCGTTATTGATTTGTTCTTTTTCTCTACTTGTCGAGGTTTCGCCAAAATTTAAAAAAACATCATGTTCGTTAGAAATAAAGGTGTCTCTAGGAGGGGCTTTTCTTCTAGACCTCCTTTTCGATTTGTGTTTATGTTCTGGTCTGAAATAAGGATAAATTACATTTTCAGTGAGATATATAAATAAGCCTTGTATTACGAATAAAATTAAAAATAGAATCATATTATTCGTTTGATATTTTGATTTCATAATCGTAGTACTTCTTATACTCGATTCTTTCCAAGTTTTATTCTCAATCGTATACTGGGCTCTTGAAAGATAAGATAGATTGTAGTTGAATAAAAAGAAATTTTTAAACTCCAGTTTTTCAATGACCGTTTCATCAGCTTGAATATTTTCAGAACGGTGCGTGATTTTAGCAATACCGAGTGAGAAAACAAGCCAGGTGATACCAAACAGGGTATACATTATCGGAATATAAATAAATGGTTTGATCTTAGAGCGAAGCTTTCTTCTAGTTTTTTTTACTATGAAATAAAATATTCCATAAAGTATTGGACATATAATTCCAAGATTAAGTGAAATTAATGGGTCATGATGAAAGAAAATGAACCAAATGATATTTAAAGACAGAAACAAAACAACTAAAATAATTGTCTTGAAAATTAGTCGTTTGTCTATATGTTTGTCTTGCGTTTTTCTCAATGTATCTTTATTTCTTTTTTCTTCTATTTTTTTCAATTGTAAGCAAACTCAATTCTCTGCTTGTTTGTCCTGCCACGGATGTATTCTCATCAGCTCTTCTTAGTAAGTAAGGTAAAACTTCATTAATAGGACCATAAGGCACGTATTTCGCTACGTTATAGTTAGAAGATGCCAAGTTATAAGAGATGTGATCGCTCATCCCAAGTAATTGAGCAAAGAAAATACGTTTGTCTTCTCTTTCAATTCTATTTTTATCAATGAGTTCCGTAAGAAGTTTAGAACTTTTTTCATTATGAGTTCCTGCACATAAAGCTAGATTTTCAATATTCTCGAGTATTAACTCTAAAGCTTTATTATAATCTGAATCTGTATGTTTTTTATCAGGTTGTATTGGTGATGCATAGCCCATTTTTTCTGCTCTATCTCGTTCTTTTTCCATGTATGCACCACGAACAAGCTTAATTCCATATTTGTATGCTCCTTGTTTAGATTTTTCTATTTCTTTTTTAAGGAAAGAAAGTCTATCGTGACGATACATTTGTAAGGTATTGAAAACAATAGCTTTTTCTTTATTATATTTTTCCATCATAGATACACAAATACGATCTATTATATCTTGTATCCAACTTTCTTCAGCATCAATGAAAACTGGAACATCATTTTTGAAACCTGCTGAACAAATTCGATCTATGCGTTGAATAACTTCATTTAATTCACCGTTTTCTTTTTCATTTAATTGAACACTTGTATCATTTGCTTTTTCTAGTAGTCCAAACCTTGAGATTCCTGTAACCTTAAATACAGCATATGGTATTGCACCGTTTCCACTTGCTTTGTGAATTGTAGCAATAATTTCTTGAGTAGTTTTTTCAAAATCTTCATCTGTCGTTTTACCTTCAACTGAATAATCTAGTATTGTTCCAATTCCGAATTTGTATAATTCTTTAGTGGTGTTTTCACAATCATTAATCGTTGTACCTCCACAAAATTGTTTGAAAATTGTTTTTTTTATAATTCCTTCAATTGGTAATTTAAATTTAATCGCAAAGTGGGTCATGGCTTTTCCTATTTTTACAATAGATGGATAACCAATGATTTTAAATAACCAATAGGCTCTATTTAAATCGTTATCAGATTTGCTATGAAAAGCTATTTGCGTGTTGTTAAAATCCATGACAATTAATTTAATTCCGAAATTTAACAATAATTTAGTATAATTTTACTGACTTAGATCAACAATTAAAACATTTGTTAAAATCTAGTTAATTTCCTTTTTGTATGTACAGTATTCAAGCAACAAATTATACTATTGAAATAGGTTCACTTATTGACTCAAGTTTAGCTTTATTACTTGGTTCACAGTTTAAAGAATCTAAAAAAATTATACTTGTTGACGAAAACACCAAGCAATTTTGTTTGGAATATTTAATTACTTCATATCAAGAATTAGCGTTTGCTGAAATTATCGAATTACCTGCTGGAGAGGAAAATAAACAACTCGAAATGTGCGTTCAAGTATGGGAAGCACTAACAGAGTATCAGATTGATAGAAAGGCATTAATTATCAATTTAGGAGGGGGGGTGATTACAGACATGGGTGGTTTGATTGCTTCTCTTTATAAAAGAGGAATTTCTTTTATAAATATTCCTACTACTTTATTGGCTATGGTTGATGCTTCTGTTGGTGGTAAGACAGGTGTAGATTTAGGAATTTTTAAAAATCAAATTGGACTTTTTGCATTTCCCAAAGCGGTATTTATTGACCCTGGTTTTTTAAATACATTGGATAATTTACAATTCAAAAATGGACTCGCAGAAATGCTTAAGCATGGTTTAATTAGTGATTTAAATCATTGGAAAAAATTAAAAACATGTGTTTTAAATCATGAGAACTTAACTGATGAATTAATTCAGTTATCGGTAAATATTAAAAATCAGATTGTTATTTCAGATCCTTTTGAAGTTAACGAACGTAAAAAATTAAATTTTGGACATACAATAGGACATGCAATAGAGAGTTTTTATTTAGAAAAGAAAACACCTATACTTCATGGTTTAGCAATTGCTGCTGGAATTCAAATTGAAAATTATATTTCTCTCCAAATGAATTTTATCAGTCAAATAGAATATGATGAAATCAATCAATTTATAAGTCAAACATATCCAAAATTAAATTTCACATCTGAAAATTTTGATCAAATTATTTCAAATACAAAACAAGATAAAAAGAATATAAAAAATCAAGTAATGATGGTTCTTCTAAAATCTATTGGATCTGCTGTTGTAGATGTTCCTGTTACAGAGGAAATGATTAGATCGGGTTTGAATAACTATCTAAAAGGTTAACGATTATGTTCAGAGTGAAGATTTAATAACTTTGATTTTAATTTCTCAAGTTTTTCAATAACAGACACTTCGTTTCTCTCAATAGGCTTGTATCCTTCCAAATCTTCCTTTGATTTTATGGCGTTTTTTGCTCCTTCAAGTGTAAACCCTTTGATACGCACCAAATAATAAATTTTGTTAATATTTACGATGTCTTTAGGGGTAAAAAGTCTGTTGCCTTTTCTGTTTTTTTTAGGAGCAATAACCTGAAATTCTTTTTCCCAAAACCTTATTAATGAAGTGTTAACGTCAAACATTTCAGCTACCTCACCAATTGTGTAGTAAAGTTTAGTTAGATTATGTTCAGCTACTTTGTTCAAAATTAACAGATTTTGTATATGCGAAAATAGTGATATTTTTGTAAATCTATGAAAAATGTTTTTTCATTTATTGTTTATATTTCTCTTCTGTTTACTTCTTTTAGTTTACATTCACAAGTTCATGATACCGAAGAAGAACCACAATTAAATTTTGATGAGCGTACCAATCCCTTACCCCAAAACAACACCGCTTACGTTGATAATATCATTTCTTTTGCAAAGACTTTCTTGGGAACTCCTTATTTAAGTTCTGGAGCTTCACCAACGGGTTTTGATTGTTCTGGCTTTGTTTCTTATGTGTTGGGTAATTTTGGTTTTGATATCATACATTCTAGTTATGGGATGGCTGAATATGGAAAAACGGTGAAATTATCTGAAGTGAAGCCAGGAGATTTAATGTTTTTTAAAGGAAGTAATGCTGGTTCAAGTCGCATTGGTCACGTTGCTATGGTGGTTGAGGTTGACCAGGTAGAAGGGATCAAGTTTATTCATGCATCTACATCTAAAGGTATTGCTATTGATAGGTTTAATGGTAGTAAATACTATGTCCCGAGATATATAACGACCAAAAGATTAGATTATGGTAATCCGTAATGATTATTTAAACGAGATGAATTTTTGGGTAATGTAACTAAAAATAACAATGATCGAAGTGGTTAGCACTTGGCTTGGAAAAGGCCACCAGTTGAAGTACTCTACAAATAACTTAAGTAGACCATAATTCAAAAAAACGCTCAGTACGACAAAGGTTAAATGCCTAAATAATTGTTTTTTACCTGCTAATTCGCTATCATCCCAAACAACATATTTACTCGTGAAAAATCCTATTGGAAAGGTTATAGAGAATGAAATAATAAAAGCAGCAATGTGTGCATGAATTTCAAAACCTATGTCAATACTTTTTTGATGAAAAACAAAGTTTTCACAGTAATAAAAAATTAAAAGCCCAAATAATGTGTTACTTCCACCGCAGGCTAAATAATAGTATGTTTGTTTGTCCATTAATTTTTGAAATAATGGAAAAAAAATATCTAAAAAATGACGTATTGATTTTGCTGTCTTTGTTCTCATTAGTGGGACAAAATTAATTTTTTAGCTTATAAATTAAAAGAATAGCAGTAACATTTTATGAAATCATTCGTAAAGTATAAATAATAAAAGATCTTATTTGAAGAAAATAAATTACATACTGTACTTACTTCTAATTCTTTTCGTTGTTTCTTGTAAAAGAAATACGGAAAGTTCTACAACTTTTGTTTTTGGTGATGAGGCTTCTGATCTACCTGCTATTTTGAAAGATAAGGAATTAAATGTGCTTTTTGAATATAGTCCAACTTCATTTTATTTTTATAAAGGAACGAATATGGGGTTTGAGTATGAGATGCTTAAGGCTTTTTCAAAAGAGATCGGAGTGAAGTTAAAAGTTGAAATAATCAAGGATTTTAATGAGGCAGAACACAAAATCATCTATGGTGACGCACAGATACTAGCTTGTAATTACACTATTACGAAAGAGCGTAGAGAAAAATTTGATTTTACTATACCTTATCTTCGAACCCCACAGGTACTAATTCAAAGAATGCCTTGGGATAGCACTCCAGCGTATATAAAAGATCCAATTCAGTTAACACATAAAAAAATCATAGTTGCAAGTAATTCAAGTTACTTACAAAGACTTGCTCATTTGCAGGAGGAATTAGGAGACACCATCTTTTATCAAGAGGCAAACAATAAAACAACCCCAGAAAAACTAATGCGATTGGTTTCTGAAAAAAAAATAGATTATACTGTTGTTGATAATCACATCGCTGTTGCAAGTGCCTATGAATTTAAAAATTTAGATCATCATTTGCGCTTAAGTGTGAAACAACAGATAGCATTTGGGTTAAGAAAAAACACACCACTTTTAAGGTACAAATTAAACAAATGGATTAAGAAATTTAGAAAAACTCCTCATTATCATTTTCTTAAACAAAAATATTATCATGGTAAGGAGTTATCTGAATTGACCTATGAAGATTACTTAAATGCAGGTGGTGGTAAATTATCTGCTTATGATAAAATTTTTAAACGTGAAGCAAGTAAAGAACAAATTGAATGGCAGTTGGTTGCAGCGGTTGTACAACAAGAGTCAAATTTTAAACCATACATTAAAGGTAAAGGAGGTGCTTTTGGTTTAATGCAATTTATGCCAAGTACTGGTAGAAGGTATGGAGTAAACCCTGAATCATCTCCTTCTACTCAAATCAAAGCTGGAACTAAGAAAATCAAAACAGACTTGAAATTATGGAAGGAAATTCCAAATCCAAATCAAAAAATTAAATTTGCCTTAGCCACATATAATGCCGGACATGCACCCATTCAAAAAGCACAACAAAAAGCACGCTTATTAGGTCTAGATCCATTGGTTTGGGATGGAAATGTTGAAAAAGTACTCTCAAAAAAAAGGGGGAGAAGGGTAGCACATTATGTAAAACAAGTTTATAAAAGATATGCTACTTTTAAGTTGATGTATGAATAAATTATTGCTTGTAATACAAGGTCCTACAGCAAGTGGCAAAACAGCCCTCTCAATTTCCCTGGCTAAAAAGTTGAATACTGTTATTTTTTCAGCTGATTCTAGGCAGTTTTATAAAGAAATCACTATCGGGACAGCAAAACCAACTCTCGATGAACAGTCGGGTGTTTTACATTATTTTATTGATAGTCATTCTATTCATGATAAAGTTACAGCAGCATCTTTTGTCTCCGAGTCCTTACCTTTGTTAAATAAAGCATTTGAGAAATTTGATATAGTAATTCTAGTAGGAGGTTCTGGAATGTATATAGATGCGCTTTGTTATGGGTTGGATGATTTACCAGTGAATCAAATGATTAAGAATGATTTGATTTTGCATCATCAAACTAACGGACTTGAATCTTTATTAGATGAGTTAAAAAATTGCGATCCTGAATATTACCATAAAGTGGATAAAAACAATGCTGTAAGAATTATTAGAGCATTAGAGGTAATACGAATTTCAGGCAAAACCTTTACCTCTTTTTTATCTGGATCTAAAGGAAATAATCATGCTTTTGATATTAAAAAATTCACTATTGATTTAGAAAGAGACATATTATATGATAGAATTAACAAGCGAGTAGATTTAATGGTTGATAATGGATTAGAGCAAGAAGTTCATTCTGTTATAGAATATCGAGATTTACAAGCTTTACAAACGGTAGGTTATACTGAATGGTTTGATTTTATTGATGGTAAGTTTGACAAAAAAGAAACAATTGAAAGAATAAAACAGAATACACGAAGATATGCCAAAAGACAATTGACCTGGTTTAGAAGAGATAAATCTGCCATTTGGTTAAAAGGAAAATTATTAGAAGAACAGGTTCAAGAAATCGAAAATTATTTAATTTGTTGGAAAAATGATAATTGAATTTCAGAATGTTATTCCAAATCCATTGAAACATGAACTTTCATGTTCTGGAGAATTATGGGGTAAAAGTGTGTCTTTTCATTCCGAAGAAAATACATTAATAGATGCACATAGTGGTAAAGGAAAATCTACTTTTACTTCTTTAGTTGCTGGATTGAGATTTGATTTCGAGGGAAACATTTTGATTGATTCTAAAAAACTTCAAACAATTTCGAAAAATGAATGGTCTGAATTAAGAAAAAATAAACTTTCGTTTATCTTTCAAGATTTGCAATTGTTTGAAAATTTAACGGTTAAAGATAATTTGTTGATTAAAAATAATTTAACTGATTTTAAGACGGAAAAAGAAATAAAATATCTACTAGAATTTTTAGGGATTGATACTAAATGGAGACAATTCTGTGGGACACTTTCACTAGGTCAACAACAAAGAGTGGCAATTATCCGATCACTTTTACAGCCAGCAGCATTTTTGATAATGGACGAACCCTTTTCGCATTTGGACGAAGTAAATACTCAGAATGCATTTATAATGATTCAAAAACATTGTTCAGAAAATAATATTGGCACAATATTAACAACACTGGGACAAAACTATCATGCACAATGGGACAAAAGAATTCAAATCGCATAATAAGTAAAATACTTTTCGCAAATCAAGATAAAAAACAATTGTTTTTTGCATTTTTTGGTGTATTAATAGGTTTTATATTTATTTCAATTTCAATTCATTATTTAATATTAATCAGTCAAAAATCAGCTTCTAATGAAATGCTCGATGCATCTGCAATAACGATTCAAAAACAAGTTACATCGAGTAATACACTCTCATTAGCAAATCACACTTTTAGTAATGATGAAATTGAATTCTACAAGAAATTATCGTTTTTAGAAAAGGTTGTAAAAGTAGAAAATAATGATTTTTCAATTGAATTACAGTCAAATGATCCACTTGTACCTTATTTTAGATCAGATATTTTTATTCAATCTATTCCGTCTGATTTTTTGGATGTAGAATCAAAATTTTGGATGTGGAACGAAGGAGATCATAGAGTTCCAATCATTCTTCCACGAGATTTTATTTATATGATGAATAATTTTTTGTCTTCCTCTAATCTACCTCAGTTATCTGATGATATTTTGAAGGATGTTAAATTTCAGATTAAATTAGGAAATGAAAATCCTGTTTTTTTTGAAGCTAAAATTATTGGGTTTACTAACGAAATTTCTTCTATCCTAGTTCCAGAATCATTTATGAATTTTGGTAGTACCCACTTTGGGTTGAAAACACATACTTCTTGCACTCAGTTGATGATTAAATCAAAAAAAGGAAAGTTTGGACTTGTTGAAGAGTTAATTGCAAGAAATCATTTAGAGGTGAAAAAAAATCAATTGATAGAAGGGAAACTAAAGAGTATTTTAACCATAATTTTATCCTCATTAACATTTATTTCACTTGTCGTTGTTTTAGTTTCAATGATTGTTTTGATTCAATACTTACAATTATTGATAACAAGAAATACGTATGAAATTAGAACTATGTTGAGATTAGGTGTATTAATCAAAACGATTGTTATTCATTTTGTTAAATATATTTTTTGGGGGTTTCTAATTGTTATTTCTATGATAATCATAATCGATTTAATATCAATAAAATATATAAATAAAGTGCTGAATTCAGCTGGTTTTAACTTGTCTGAGACAAATTATTTTTTAATTATATCAGTTTTATCGGTTTTATTTATTTCTGTATTTATTTCAACAGTAATTTCGGTTTATCGTTTTGTTCAAAATGAATTTTAGCAAGAATTAACACTAGGTTGAGGGTATAAATTTCTATTTTTGATGTTCAATAATTAATTTTTCAGGTATGAAGTTCATTTTATTATCTTTTTCATTAGCTGTTTCATTTTTGTCATTATCTCAAAAACTTAAGTTCAAAGTTAATGGTGAAAAAGATACAACCGTTTTTTTGGTGAAGTATTACGGGAAAGGAATGTATTATGCTGATACAGCAAAGATGAAAGGAGGAGTTGTTGAGTTTGACGGAAAAAAACAAAAGCCTGGAGTAATGGCACTTTTATTGTCTGGGCAACGATATTTTGATTTTTTGTATAATAATGAAGAAGTTAATTTAGTAACACAAGGTCCAGATTTTGTCCAAAACATGAAGGTGGTTAAATCATTCGAAAATGATGTTTTTTTGAAGTATATCACTTTTATGAACGAACAGAGAATTAAAGCCAAAGAAATTTCTGATCTTAAAGAGAAAGCGGTTAAAGGAGAACCAGAATATAAATCTCTTTCGGCGGAATTAGAAAAAATATCAAAACAAGTTGTCGCTTATCAAAAAGAATTAATTCAAACATATCCCTCTACGTTTGTAAGTAAGGTGGTTAAAATGTCAATGGATGTTGAAATACCTGAGGTGCCAAGAAATTTAGATGGGTCTTTAGTTGATTCTAATTTTGCTTATAAATACTATAGAGATCATTATTTTGATAACGTTGATTTGAACGATGATCGTCTTTTGAATACACCGGTATTTCACAATAAGTTAGAATTCTTTTTTAGTGAAAAAATGCTTATACCAAATCCTGATTCAATAACTAAATATGCCTATCGTTTTGTGGATCGTTTGAATCCTAAATCGGAGATGTTTAAATATTGTTTAACTCATATCACATCAACTTATGAGAAATCAAATATCATGGGTATGGATAAAGTATTTGTGAGAATGGGTGAAAAATATTATTGTCCAAAAAATTTAGATGGATCTTCCAACATAACTTGGATGGACAAGGAGAAGTTAGATGATCTATGTAAAAAAGTTAAAACAAATAGAAATTTGGTTGTTGGTGTAGTTCCACCAAACATTACTCTAGTAGATTCAACCGACGAAAAGTGGCATGATTTCTATAGCTTGAAAAAGGAATTTGTAGTATTATATTTTTGGGATCCTGAATGTGGACATTGTAAAAAAACTACGCCAAAATTAGGTGAGTTATATGCTAAAAAATTAAAAAACAGAAACGTAGAAGTTTTTGCAATTGGAAAAGCAATCGGTGAAGATTTTGGCAAATGGAAAAAATTCATCAAAGAGAATAATTTGACTTTTACCAATGTTGCTGTTACTGAAAAGTTGTATAATGCTGCACTTAAGGATCCACTAAAATTTGTTCCTAAATACACTTCTTTAGAATCATTAAATTATCAAGAAACCTACGATATATATTCTACGCCAAGAATTTTTGTGTTAGACAAGGATAAAAAAATAATTGCTAAAAGTTTATCTATTTCTCAATTAGAAGATATGTTGGATCATCTTCAAGATAAAAAAGATGCTCCAAAATTATTTCCTCCCGATCCAGAGGAAGATGAACATGCTAAATCACACTAATCTAAAGAGGCTGTCAAATAACGACAGCCTTTCATTTTTTTATACATGAAGTTGAAAACTAATTTTTGGATTTTAAGTTTTTCGATGCTTTTCTTTATGATTAGTTTCAATTTAATCATGCCTCAATTAAATGATTATCTAACCGAATTAGGTGGATCTACATACAAAGGATTGATAATTACTTTTTTTACAATTGCCGCAGCGATATCTCGTCCATTTTCAGGGAAGTTAGCAGACTTAATAGGAAGAAAGAAAGTAGTTTTTATGGGGTATTTAATGGCTGTGATAATAGGTGCTCTTTATTTATCTGCTAATTCTATATTCTTTTTTTTACTGTTGCGATTTTTCCATGGATTTGCTGTTGGTTTTGCGCCTACTGGAGCTACAGCACTAGTAACCGATATTTTACCTGTTGAAATACGTGGTAAAGGCATGGGTATTTGGGGTATGTTTGTTTCATTGGGAATAGGAATAGGACAATATTTAGGTACACCGCTTTATTCACTTGTAGGAAACGATGGAGTTTTCTTATCAGCTGTTATTTGTGTTTTGATCTCTATTGTTTTGATGAATTATGTGAGTGAAACTTTAGAAAAAAAGTCTTCTTTTGAATTGCAACATCTTAAAATAACAAAAAGAGATGTGATTGATATAAATGTTCTTCCTGCAGCTATTGTTATGTTTTTAACGGCTATGTGTTCAGGGGTAGTTTTTGTTTTAACTCCTGATGTTTCTGAATTCTTACACATTCAAAATAAAGGGTGGTTTTTCTTTTTTTATGTTCTGACCACGATGATTGTGCGATTATTTGCTGGAAATATCTCGGATAAATATGGGCGAAAATCAGTACTTTTAGTTGGCGTTATTTTGTTAACCTTAAGTATGTTTTTACTTACACAAGTAAAAACAGTTTCAATGTATACTTTTGCTTCGATTATTTTTGGATTGGCAACAGGGGTGAATAGTCCAGCTCTATTTGCTTGGACTGCAGATTTATCACATAAAGATCGAAGAGGAGTAGGTGCTGGAACTTTATTTATTGCATTGGAAGTAGGAATCATGATGAGTTCTTTTTTAACCTTGTTTTTCTATAAAAATAATTTAGAAACAGTATTTAAGTCCTTTTATATTGGTGCAATTTCTGCTACATTAGCGCTATGTTATTTATTTTTTGAACTAAGAAAAAAGAGGTGATATGCTTTCAATTACGGAAGAAAATTATTTAAAGTCATTATTTAATTTAGGGAATCATGATGTTGAAATTGAGGGGGTTGGCACTAATGAACTTGCTGCTAGCCTTGATGTAAAGCCTTCATCAGCAAATGATATGTTAAAAAAGTTAAAATCAAAAGGCTATATCGAATACGAGAAATATGGCAAGATTTATTTAACTGAATTAGGAAAAACAGTCGCTATTCAAGTTGTAAGAAAACATCGATTATGGGAGACTTTTTTATATGAGAAACTTGAGTTTACATGGGATCAAGTACATGAAGTTGCAGAACAATTAGAACATATTAAGTCGGAACAATTGATTGAAAAATTAGATGCTTTTCTAGGATTTCCCAAAATAGACCCCCATGGTGATCCAATTCCAGATCAGTATGGTGTTTTTGAATTTTTACCTAAAAAACTCCTTAGCGATATTGAAGTTGGTGCATTTTGTGAAATGCTTGCCGTGAAAGATAATTCTGCAGAATTTCTAAATTTTGCGACGGAATTAGGATTGTCAGTTGATCAGATGATTCAAGTAAAATCAAAGCAAACTTTTGACTCTACTATGGAGATTGTTATTGGTGATAAAATAAACCGTATTAGTTTAAAGTTTGCTCAGAATATTTATGTAAAATAAGAGACAAAAAAAAGGGGCTAAAAGCCCCGTAAAGAATCAAAGTAAAATTTCTAAAACTAATTAAGCTTGTTTAACATTTACTGCGTTTAATCCTTTTCTACCTTCTTGAAGTTCGAAAGTTACAACATCGTTCTCTGTGATTTTGTCAATCAAGCCTGTTACGTGAACA
>CANGZT010000024.1 GCA_947458955.1 Flavobacteriia bacterium
AAGTTGCTCGTATGGGCTTAGCTTCTAAAGCAAAACGTTCTGAATTATTCGATGCTATCAAAGAAGAATTTAAAGCAACTTTTACAGAAGAAGAATTAGCTGAAGTAGGTGGATTTATCTCTACTTATTTCTCAGGAGTGAAAAAGAAAGCGGTTCGTAACGTAATGGTTGACGAAAAAATCCGTTTAGATGGTCGTGGATTTGAACAAATCAGACCTATCTGGTGTGAAGTTGATTATTTACCGATTGTACACGGTTCTTCTGTGTTTACAAGAGGAGAAACACAATCATTAACTACCTTAACTTTAGGTGGTAAAATGGATGAACAAATGTTAGACGGTGTAACGTTTAAAGGAACTGAAAGCTTTATGTTACATTACAATTTCCCTCCATTCTCTACAGGTGAAGCGAAACCAATTCGTGGAGTTTCTAGAAGAGAGGTAGGACACGGAAATTTAGCGTTGAGAGCATTAAAACCAGTATTACCTGCTGATTATCCATATACTATTCGTTTAGTATCTGAAATTTTAGAATCGAATGGTTCTTCTTCTATGGCAACGGTTTGTGCAGGTACTCTTGCATTGATGGATGGTGGTGTTCCGATTACATCTCCAGTATCTGGTATTGCAATGGGATTAATTTCAGAGAATGGTAAATTTGCTGTATTGTCTGATATCTTAGGTGATGAAGATCATTTAGGTGACATGGACTTCAAAGTTACCGGTACTGAAAAAGGAATCACTGCTTGTCAGATGGACATCAAAGTAGATGGTTTACCATACGAAGTATTAACTCAAGCATTAGATCAAGCAAGAGCTGGACGTTTACATATTTTAAGCAAAATCACTGAAACGATTGCTACTCCTAATGCAGACTTGAAACCACAAACTCCACGTATCGAAGCATTCAATGTACCGAATGACGTGATTGGTGCTATCATCGGACCTGGTGGTAAAATTATCCAAGGACTTCAAAAAGAAACAAATACTGTTATCACTATTGAAGAATTAGAAGGTGGTGAAGGTCGTGTACAAATCATGTCTAACAATGGAGATGATATGGCTGAGGCAGTTCGTCGTATTAAGTTAATTGCTTTCCCTCCAGTAGTGGAAGAAGGTGCTGAATACGAAGGAAAAATCAAATCTTTACAAGCATACGGTTGTTTCGTTGAAATTCTACCAGGAACAGATGGTTTAATTCATATTTCTGAGTTCAACTGGGAAAAAATCGGTAAAATGGAAGACGTATGTAAAGAAGGAGACGTAGTACGTTTTAAAGTAATGGGTAAAGATCCAAAAACAAAAAAATGGAAACTATCTCGTAAAGTTTTACTTCCAAAACCAGAAAGAAAAGAAGAGGTAACTACTGAAGCTCCGAAGGAAGCGTAAGGTTTGTTTTTTGAAAAAATAGAAAAGGTTGTTCAGTGATGAGCAACCTTTTTTGATTATATTATTTGAATAGAAATACTTCTCAATTCAACTTAGTTAATTTTTTATTTCAGTCGGTATTTTATTTCTTCAAGATCAATGAGTGCAACTTTTGAATTTGGGTTTGGTTTGATGAAAATATTATGATTTTTAAAGATTAGAATTAATTCAGCCATTCCGATTTTATATTCTTCACAAATCTTTATAAGTCGGATAGTAGGTTCATCAGATAATACTTCAATTTCTATTTCATCTTCGTTGCTTTTTTTAGCATTTATTTCTTTAATAATTGATTTGGTTACTTTTTTTTCGTGAATTGGAGGAGATATAATTTCTTCAACTTTATTCGCTGTATTTTTTCCATTAAGTTGTTTACTCGTTAAATGCCAACCATTACAACAAACACAATAGTAGGCTCTTACAGGTTTATACCCATTTTCACTTTCAATA
The DNA here is from genome assembly GCA_947458955.1 of Flavobacteriia bacterium. Lineage (GTDB taxonomy): Bacteria > Bacteroidota > Bacteroidia > Flavobacteriales_D > Crocinitomicaceae > CANHVK01. Next base: position 1,878 of record CANGZT010000024.1, read on the forward strand.
TCATCATTATTGAATTTCATAAAGGTATTTGCCTTTTTTTCAGTTTTAAAGAGCATTTTGACTCTACCGCTGAATACACAATGATATCTGTTTTTAATTGGTTTCATATTCTTATATCTTTATCAATGATTAATTTAATTCAGTTAATTTTTTTGATTCTTCTAAAGAAAGGATCTTTTTAGGTTTGAATAAATGGGTGATTTCATCGTCTTCAATAACTAAAGAGAAACCAAAAGAAAATTTAATATTTTTTGAATTTTCAAAGTCTAAGCCGGGCTCTTCCGTAAAAGGGCTCTCTTCAAACGAAAAAGGAGTCCATTTTCTTCCGATAATTTCACAGAATAAAGCACCTGGAACCTGATCCAAGCAAATCCCTTTTTTTACTTCAAAATCACAAATTCCTCTTTTGGGTAAAGTAGATAATAGGCTATTTAGGTAACCTAAAAATTCCATTTTGCTTAGGTTGAGAAAACGACCTTTATTACTTAGTAATTCTTTGATTAAATTCAAATCTCTACCAATGATTGCCATGCAAAAGGATTCGTAAATGTCTTTGTTGTTATTAATCTCTATCTCGGAGGGTTTTTGAAGTAGTTTCATAGTTTTTATTTTTTGATAATACGAATTTATATTTTATGTATGCAGTATATTTGCACAGATTGTTTTGAATTAAAAATTAATGTGTTAATCACTTTAAATACTGTATTAAGTATATTCATAGTTTATAATTTTTTATCTTGGTTTTAGCATTACGTTGAAACTTCTTTAATATAACACGCATGGCAACAAACAAACACGCAATAATCCGGTATCAAACATTAGACAAATGTTTTCGAAATACTGGTAGAAAATATTTTATTGAAGATTTAATTAATGCGTGTAATGATGCTTTATTTCAATTATCTGACAGTACAGAAGGAATCAAACGTAGACAGTTGTATGAGGATATTCGGTTTATGGAAAGTGAACAGGGGTGGAATGTACCTTTGGACCGAATAAAAGAAGGGAAACGTGTCTATTATAGATATGAAGACATTAACTATTCTATAAATAATCAACCTTTAAACGAAACGGAAGAAAATCAATTAAAAGAAGCTCTTTTCACGTTATCAAGGTTTAAGGGGATGCCACAATTCGAATGGGTTGATGAAATTACAACACGTTTAGATGCAGGATTAGGTCTTTCGCATGTCCCTAAACAGATAATCGAGTTTGAACAAAATAAATATTTAAAAGGGTTAGAATTCATTTCTACGCTTTACAATGCAATCGTCTATCAAAAAGTTATTCAATTAACGTATAAAAGCTTTAAATCAGATAAAGCTTTTGATTATACCTTTCATCCGTATTATTTGAAACAATATAACAATAGATGGTTTATTTTTGGCTATAGTTCTGAGATTGATAAAATCTCCAATTTTGCTTTAGATCGCATAATCCAAATCGAGGATAGTATGCAATCGGAATTTATTCCAAATACTACTATTGATTTTGAAACATATTTTGAAGATGTTATCGGGGTTACTGTAAATGAATCTGATGATACAGTAAAAATCATTCTGGAGGTTGAGAAATCATTATTTCCTTATATTCAAAGTAAACCGATACATGATTCTCAAAAAGTAATAGAACGATCTGAAGATTCTACTAAAATCCAATTAGAGTTACAAATTAATTATGAATTAGTTACTCTGCTTTTTAGTTTTGGGAGTAGAATAAAAGTAATAGAGCCTGTATCTTTGAAAGAAGAAATAATAGAACGTGCAAAATCGTTATTAAATAACTATTTTTAACGTGTGCATTTTGAGTGAATTAGGTGAGAAGATATTTGTTTATATCGAGTATAAAACCGCATTGATAACTTTAGAAAATATGATAAAATAATCTGTTATTTAAAATTAATTAGGACAAATATGATTTCAAGAGATGAAGCACTTAAAACATTAAAAGAATATTGGGGAGTAGAAGAGTTGATTTTTCTTGCAAAATTTAACATTTCTTCAAAGATCGGGGGTAAAATGGCTGAATACGAATACGGATTTTTTGAAAATTTGAATTTTAATCAGAAACAGTTACTATTCCCACCTTTTGAAAACAAATCAAATATTCCAGCACGTTGTTTTGCGTTAAGTAATGATTTAGAAACAGATGTCTATTACATGATTACAGCTGAATTGAGCGATGACTCAAAAAGAAAAAAGAAACCCTATTTATTAAATTTAGTCACAGCAAGAAAAGCAACAGAAGAAGAAATTCAAACTCATAAGTCAAATTCAGCTCCGATAACCATACAAAAAAATAAACCTGAGAAAATATTTGTTGCTTACGTAAATTTTGTTGCTGAAGATAATAGTCATTCATACATAAAAGTCATTGAAGAATTATCAACAGGTGGTGTAAAATCAGCTAAAGGAGAAAAGGGTAATCTAATAAAAAATTTTCCAGATGGATTATTAAGAGGACAGCTTATTATTGTAAAAAGAGATAAAAATAAATGTTATCAATTCGTATCAGATATTTTTCAAGGGTATATATATGATGATAGATATTTCATTAATACACATAGCTTTGAAAATGTATTTTATATTCATCCAATTCTAGAAAAAAATGAATTAATAATTATTGAGTCTCAAGAAAAACCAAAAGTATCTGTAGTAAATTGTAAAATTTTTGATAAAAAAAATTGTATTGAATTTGAGATAATAAATGGGAGTGATAATACTAAACTTCCGGATTTATTATTAGAAGTTAAATCCAAGTCTAGTTTATTGTTGAAGAAGAAAAAAATAGATACAAATGAAAGTGAATTATTTCGATTATTTGAAAAAATAGATGATACGTTGGTTCATCAAAAAGAAAGTCAGTTTCAAATTGATTTTGATAATCTAGATGATGAGTTTGATATTGATGAGTTTGATGAATTTATTCAAAAATGGTCATTAATTGGATCTGAAATGATATGTATCAGTAGATTGTCGTCTATGATAGAAAACATATCCGTTTTTTATGAACATTTTATGATACTATGGATAAAAGGCAAATTAGCTTTTGATTTTTTTGAGGAGTTTTTCATTAATTTTCTTATCAACTATCTTGAAAAAAATAAGTCTGATTTAGATACTATTTTATGTAATTTTTCTAATCGACAAAATGAAAAGATTAAAAATGATATTATTGATTTATTAGACTCTAATTTTATAATTGACACTTTTTCAGTTTATATTTTAATGTCAGACTTAATTGAAAAAGTATTTAATGGTGCTGATAAGTTTAATAAAATACAATTAATAAAAAAATCCATAAATGAAGATTTACAGTATGAATTATGGGATTCTGGAATTATAGATGAATATCCATTGGAAAAAGCTATTTCTAATTTTAGATATTTGACAATAGATCAACAGGAGAAAGTATTATTAAGGATAGAAGGAGAGCAATTTAATGAAATAAATGAAAGTCTTTATGATAATTTGCATCAAGAAATAATTTCAAAAGCAGAATTAATTTTAATAAAAGAAAGTTTTGATGAAAATGATCATAGACAATTAAATTTATTTAAAAAATTTGACAACAATTTAGTAAATCTTCTGGAAAAACATTTTGAGATTGATATAAAAAAATGTCAAGGAAATTTAAATATTGAAGAGTTATTTGTAATTATTCAAAAATGGATTTTATTAGCACCTGAATTAATTAATTATAGAAAATTATCATCTATCATTATAAAAATAGAGAATTACCAGAATTACCTTCTTGAATTATGGTTAAAAGAAGATCTTCCATTAGATTTTTATGATGAATTATTGATTAATCTTTTTCTGAATTATTTTGTTGAGAACAAAATAGAATTAGAAAACGTATTTACCACTTTAACATTAAATCAAAAAGAAATTATCAAGTCTAGTTTAATTACTCAACTTGATAATGGATTTACTATTGAAACTTCAGAAATATATCATTTAGTAATAACTCTAATTGATAAAGTAGTTCAAATAAATGAAAAAACAAGTAGGATTTTATTGATAAATAATTCTTTAAATGATGAATTAAAGTATGAATTATGGATTAGTGGTAGTATTAATGTTTTTCCAATTCAAAAGGCTATTTTAAATTTTAAAGATTTAAATAATAACCAACAAGAAGAGGTAATGATGCTTATAGATGATCATACACTTGAGTCATTAGTTAAGTATACATCTGAAATAAAAAATAATGAATTAGCAAATCGTGTTTACCATATTAAATTAAATTTAATACTCAGAGAATTAAATCCAATTTCTTTTGATATAGAATGTAAAGAAGATATTATTTATGAAATTGCATGGAATGAAGAAGAAAGTTGGTTTAATTTTCTAAACAATAATGTTAAAGAGGGAATTGAAAAATTCAAATCGATACAAAATTCAAATCTTATACTTGTAGGTCATAATATTGTTGATTTTGATTTGCCTATTTTAAAAAGACTGGAAAATTTAAATTATCACGAAAACAAAGTTTGGGATACGATTAAAGTTGAAATGATATTGAGTCCAGAGTATAAAACTTTTGCTTTAAATACTCCCCATAAGGCTTTACAAGATGCTCAACATACCTATGGGTTGTTTAAAAATCAACTTTTTAGAATTTTACAATTAGATACTGAATTAATAAATCCATTAATTTCAGCATTAGGAGAAGTGATATTTTCAAAACTCATTGAGCTAAAAAATGAATTTTATTTAGAAGATAATCTAGATGAATTGAACGAAAATAAATTAACTTTTTTCAGGCCTCAACCAAAAGTTAATTCAGTGATTCAGAGATTGGATACTCATATAATGGATTCGAATGCATTAAGAAAAATAGTTTTAGGAACATCAAGTATGTTTCAAGATTTGCTTAGTTACGGTAAGGTAATATTTCTTGGTGAACTATTTACATATATTGATTTTCAACGTTTAGATAAAGTAAAAATAGAAAAGTCAACAATATTTGATGATTTTTCAAAATCACATCTTCTAAATTATATCAACATGTGTTTAGGGGTAAACAAAATACCCTATTGGGGAAATGTATCACCTGCAATTCGTTTAAATCTTGAACAAAAAACAGATGTTTGGGCTTGTTTTGAAAATAAAATTAAAGAACAAGATTACAGTAAATTTCCAATATTCTTAAGTGTTGATCAAATTGAAGATTATTTTAATGAGTATGGAGAAAGTGTTGAAACAGATTTGTTTGTACTTCAACCTGATTTGATATCTATATCTCAAAAATATTTAATTAAGAAGTTAGATGTTGAACAATTAAAAGTTTTGTTTCCTGATAATTATTTTTGGTTAAAATTCTCTGGTGGTCAAAGTGTATTAGAGTTAGGAAATGATCAAATTAAAACTCTCGATTTTGATGGGATTGAACGGTTTGATAATTATTGGATTGAAAAATATTATGTAGGAAAGTATAACATTTATGGATCTAAAAATTGGGAAAAAACAATTGAAAAGCTTGGGTTTAAAAATCGTATTACTATCGATATAGATCCAGAAGATTTCTTAACTGAACAAGTAAAGAGCATTAAATTTATAATAAACCCTAATAATAATTATAATATCACTCGATTTAATCCAGAGTCAATTTATAGATCTAGATATTGGGTTATTCAAAAGAAGATTATTGACCAGTTATTATATAAAGGATCAACTGTGTTGTTAGTTTTGCGCGATGAAGAAGTTACAGTACTAAACGCGTATTTTGAAAAATTAGGTTATTACATACCAAGTTCAGAAATAAGTTTAGGTAGAAGATTAGAACTTTTGCACAGATACAAGTCTGAAAAGAAAATAATAATTGCACATTTAAATGAGGGTGATGCAATTTTAAAATTAAATCATACAGAACCAATAAATTTAATTTTTGATAGTTTTAATTTGTTAGAATTATATTTTTGTTCAAAAGGTACTACTTTTTTCAATTCAATGTTGAATGAGGGTACTGCAAAATCAAATGAACTGATAAGTGTTAAAAAAAATGAAGATCAAGAAGCTGAAGATTTAGTTGAAGATTCAATTATAGAGAAAGAATTTTTTATGAAAGATACATTCTTTTTATTGAAGTTATTATTACCAAAATTAACACATATAAGAAACCTATTAAAACTTAATAATCCTGATAATACATTATGGTTGTTGGATCCGCGAATTGAAGATCATCCCGAATTATCTAAGCATTGGAACATAGGTAAAATTCATGTAAATGGGTGGGAAAGTAAAGATGAATTTGAAGAAGATGTTAAAGTGGCTGAATCTTATATAAATAGTCCTAAATTAAATACAATTCCATTTTCAACAGAAGAAGAAATGGAAGTTATTCGAAAAGTTTTCATACCTGATTTCGATTGGAAACAAGAACAGATTCCTTATATTAAAAATATTCTCAAATCAAGTGATGACCTTTTGATTATTTTACCTACTGGGGTTGGTAAATCTATTTTATTTCATGGCCCTGCTATTCTAAAAAGTTCATTTACTAATAGAATGACAATTGTAGTTACTCCGCTTAAAGCATTAATGGAAGATCAAGTCAATAAATTATGGGATTTAGGCTTTTTTGGAGGTGTAGAATACTTAAATTCAGAAAGAAGTGCTGAAAAAGATTTAATTTACAGAAGTTTAGCAGGAGGAGAGCTTTCGTTGTTATTTGTAACACCTGAAAGATTTAGAAGTCGCGGTTTTTTAAATGCGTTAGAATCAAGAATACAAAGTGACGGAGGTCTTGAATATTTTGTTTTTGATGAAGCTCACTGCCTTTCTCAATGGGGACAAGATTTTAGACCGGATTACTTTAATTGTGCGAAACATATTTACAACACAAAAAAAGCGTCTGATTATAATACACCTTTATTACTTTTTTCAGCTACTGTTTCAAAGAAAATATATAATGACTTTAATTTCATTTTCTCATGATCAAATTATTAAACGAAAATTTTGAATATAATCCTATTCGATCGCACATTAATATAACATTTTCGGGTGTAAATAGTAATGAGGATAAGGTAAACTTTATTGTTGATGATTTAGTAAAAAACAATTTTGATGAAAAGAAAAGTAAAGTACTTGTTTTTGTTTCATACAGGTTTAAGGCCGAAGAATCTGCAGAAGAATTAAAGAAACTATTAAAAATAAAGAAATTAAATTATGCTGATAAAGTTGATTTTTATCATGCAGGATTGGATGGGAGTGAGCGAGAGGAAAAATATGAAAATTATAAAAATGGTAGTACCATAATTTTAGTTGCAACTAAGGCATTTGGAATGGGAATGGATATACCAAATGTTCATTATGTGTACCATTTAAATCCATCTTCTAATTTTGAAGACTTTTTACAAGAGGTTGGAAGAGCTGGGAGAAATGAAGAAGCAAATCTAGCTGCTGGTTTTTCGGATGATAATCCAATAAAAACAAATTGTATTATTGCCAAAGATGATTTTAAAAATTTAAAGGATAAATTAAAAGAAAATCAATTAACTTGGAGTGATGTTGTACAAGTTCAAAAAACAATTCTCGATTATTTAAAAAGGTTTTCATTTGATATTAGTCAAAAGAAAGAATCATTTCCATTGCCTTTAGATATACTTGATCAATATATTGAATATCAAGAAAAAAAATATGATGAAACTTTTTTTCGTGTCATATTATATTGGTTAGAAAAATTGAAAAAAATTAAACTTGGAACCTTTACTCCTACGCATATTCCAATAACTATAAATTCGGCTTCACAAAATTATTCAGTTATTAAAGATGTTGATGATCTCGACATTATCAAATCACTACATTCAAATTTGTTAAAATTATTTAGTTTTCAAAAAGATAACAATGGATTTGTAATGGTTGATTTTTATTCTTTAAAGAAAATAACAAAAAAGGAAAGCAGTAGAGAGGTTTGGAGATTGTTATTTTTAGCTCAAAAATCAGGCGTATTAATTATAGAAAGGAAGTTGGTTATTAAATCTACTATTACTAGGAAATTTGAACTAGATTGTTGGAAAAAATCAAGAAAAAATTCACCAATTATTGAAACAGTTTTTTCATTTGCGTCAAAGATTTTGTCAAATACAAAGTACAAAGAGCAAATTCACTTTGAAAATGAAGACCTAAAAAATATGGCAAATGAGGCTATTTATGAATTTATAAAACCTGAAAATATTTTTTGGAGGGAATTTACGCCAAAAATAAATAATGAGATATCAAGAGAAAAAATATCAGAAAATCTTATAAAAGATTTTAAAGAGAAAAGGTTAAAGTTTGCATTTAAATTAATTAATTTTTTACCAAAATCAAAACATAAATCAGTTATTCAATTAGAAAAACATACCAATAAACCGGATGTAATTCAACTGATTTATAATGGCTATAAGAATCTAAAGGAATGGGAATCTTCTATATTAGAATTCAAGAAAGATTTATATAATTTGATTTTTTATATCCATAAAAATTTTATAGACAGTAACGTTCAAAGCTATAATATTGTTGACTTAATGATTGGTTTGAATATTGATAGTAAAGACGAAGATTATTTTAAACAATTAATATTTATTGCAAAAGGATTAGGTTTTTTAAGGGGGAATAACACTTCTTTAGTTCCAATGGGGATTGAATTGTTTTTACTTGAGGATAGCATTACAAATATTGAAAACCTAACTGATGATGAAAAAAGAATTAAATCGGAATTTGATGAAAGTGTAAGAATGAAAGAACTTCGTTTGTTGGCTCTTGAATGTATAGCTACTAATGAAGCTGTTCCGCCCCAAAAATACGATGAATTTATTAAGTCATATTTTAAATGTGCATCAGAAGATGACTTAAATAAACTATTGGAAGATAATTTTGGTGAAGGTCATGAATCTTTAAAAGCCTTTAGAGCAGTATCCTTACAAGAAAGAATCAAAATATTAAATGAAGATCAACTGAAAGTTTACAATGCTCCAATTGATGATAATTTGCAAGTAATTGCTGGTCCGGGAAGTGGTAAAACGCACACTTTAACTTTACGGGTAGCGAGGTTAATTCAAGAGGAAAATGTTAATCCGGAAACTATTTTAGTTCTTGCTTACAACAGAGCTGTAGTGGTTGAGTTAAAAGATAGACTAAATAAATTATTTAGGGAATTAGGTTATTCAAAACTAATTAAAAAACTCAAGATATTTACTTTTCATGGCTTTTGTAAATATGTATTAAATCAGGAATTAGAAGGGTTAAATTTTGACCAATGGGTGAAAAAGTTTATACACATAAATAATGAAACACCTGGTAATATCACACAACGATTAGGCACCATAAATTATGTTTTTGTTGACGAATTTCAAGATATTACATTAGAAAGACTTGAATTACTAAAGGTGATAGCAAAGGCTGATGCAACAAAAATCTGTGTTATAGGTGATCCGAACCAAAGTATTTATGGTTATGAACGGGTAAATGAGGAGGGTGGAGAAAGAAGTCCTAAACCTTATTATGAAGAGTTTAAAAAATTATACAATCCAAAAGAACATAACCTTTCAGTTAATTACCGTTCCTGCATTGAAATATTGGATAAGGCGAATGAATTATTGTCATTAAATAAAGATAAATTTCCGATGCCTCTTATGGAAGCACATAATAAATATGAAGGAAATGAAACTATTTGTGAATTCTATGATTTTGATCTTGATAAAACTAAATGGATAGATAAATTAATTGATCTTGTTAATTACACTATCGAAAACAATGAACACTATACATCAATTTCGGTAATGTTTCGATCAAATCAAGAGGTGTTTAAAGCTTTTAATGAGATAAAAAAACTCAATCTGCCTGACATAAGAATAAGAATACAAGGATCGAAAGGTAATTTATTCTCAACTCGTGAATTCCATTATTTTATTGAAAAAATTAAAAATAAAATTGATGATTTAATAAGTTTTAATTATTTTGAAGAATTGATTCATGAAAAAATCACTTTGCTTAATGAAAATAAAAATTGGGATGAATATTTAGTTAATGTATTCTTGTGTATCGCATATGAATTTAAGAAAGAACAAGAAGAAGATAGTACATATCGAGATTTATATGAATTTATAAAAGACATTTCTTTAAAGGATGACGGACATTTTGGGAAAATATATCAACATAATATTTTTTATGTAACACAAGAAAAACCGAAACGGGAAATAGTGCTAACAACTATGCATAAGGTTAAAGGAATTGAATATGATGCTGTATTAATACCTCCTTCTTTTAGTAATATCCCACAAAAGATCGAAAGAGATTCAGAGAATGAAATAATAGTTCCAGCAGATCTTGAAGATATCTTCGAAGAAGAAAGACGACTGTATTACGTTGCCTATACTAGAGCAAAGAGGAAGTTAATGGTAATTAAATGGAAAAGAGAAAATACTTTAGATAATCCTATTCCAGAAGTCTGCGAAGTATTATCCAAAGAAAAACTAGAAGAATCATTTGGTATATTATTAAACGAAGGCATCGATAAATTTACCTTGTATTGGGGAGCGAGTGATTATGGTCGCGGCTCTTTTGATGTGATTAAAAATCAAATCAAAATTGGAGATGAAATAGAATTAAAAAAAAGAAATGTAAATGCCCAAGCTGGATTTGAATTTAGTGTTTGGGAGGTTTATTTTAATAATATAAGAATTTCTCAATTGTCTTCAAAAATCCCTTTAAAAATGAATGGGTTAAGTTTTTTGAAAGGTTTTGTTATATCATCTATTTATGTACATACTTATGAGGAGACAATAAACTCTGAAATAAGTTCTCATTATGCGTCTAAATGGAATGAAGAGGCAAAAAAAAGAGGTTACATCTACCTAATCGATTTCTCTGGTTATGGAAAATAATAAACTAATCCTTTACATTTTCCCCAAAAATTGGTAAATGTTCATTTAGATAAAGAAACCATTGATAAAGCATTTGCTGAATTTAAAGAAGTATGTGTTTTAAGTTTAATTTATTTGTGTGTTATCAAAGATATACTTAATTCCAAATTAGAATCCTTAATTTTGAATTTTGGTGAAAAGGTTGAAATATTGGAACCTGAAGGAGTGAGGGAGAAAATATTTGGAAGGGTCAAGAAATTAAGAGAGGTTTATTGATGAGTGCAGTTTGATTGCATAAAAAGTAATATTTTTTAACTAAAGAGATTATCAATAAAAAATTAAATTCGGTTTAAAATAATTTAAGAAATATGGGATTATTCAGTAGAATATTTAAAAGTGAATATAAAAAAGAGATAGGAAAAGCAAAAGGTTCATTAGGTTCTTTATCCTCGACTTTGCCAGATAAAGAAAGAGCTTCGATTGTGCTTCTTTTACTAGAGATTGCTAATTCTAATGATAAAGTAACAAAATCAGAAAATAATATGATTATTTCTGTTTTAAATTTTTTAAGTATTGCCAGTCCATACGATACAAATATGACAGGACAAAAAGCACTTAAAAAAATTACAGATGAAATGGAGATTCATGAAGCAATTAAAAACCTGAGTAATTTAAATGATTTTCAAAAAAGAGAAGTAATGATTTGGTTTTGTTCAATATCTTTAATGGATGAATCAAATCGAAGATCTTATAATATAATTGATGATTGTGCTAGAATAATGGGAGTAGATTTAGAATTATTTCTTAAACAAAATAATGACGTAATTAATGAATTTATTAACACTATGTAAAATTAAAATACAATGTAATTTAAGTGAATTAATTATTGGAGTATTGTAAATGAAATTAGAATTAAACATTGATTGTTTAAAATTTTACATTTACAAAATTACACACTATATTTTCGAATTATTTGTCATAAGAAATATAAAAATCTAAAAAACGATTTAATGCGTGAGAAAATACAATCATATCAGATTTATCCATATGATTTGGTATTTCATTAGTTTCATTTTCATGGGCAACAAAATTACCAAAAACTCTCAATGTATGTAAATATGTAATCATCCAATCGGCAACATTTTTAGATTTTAATTCTGTCAAATGCTCATATATCGAAATATACTTATCACTTTTTAATTTAGAAATTTCAGGTAATAATATTTCTAATAACTTTCTACAAAGAATTCCAAGTTCAAAAAATCTAATTTTCTTACTATTTATTTTATCGATTAAGTTTTTAAATGTTTTATTGTTTAGAAATTTGAAATTACTTTTTTGAATCTGAATCAATTTAGACATTATTTGCTCTAATAATTTTAAAATTAAAGGATCGTCAAATAATAACTCTAGTTTTTCACTACCTCTATTTAAAGTTAAATTTATTGTATCATCGATTAGTTTTGCTTTTGATTCGTCAATCTCAACAAAATAAATTGTATTTAATAATGGATTATTTGATAAAGATTCGATTGCTTTTTCGATTAAGACAGGTAAGACGCTTTCAATAGAATTACCTTGAAACCCCGAACCAATTAATGGCATAGCAATGCTTTGAGCTTGAATGTTTTTATATTGCAATAAAGAAATTGTACCAAAAAGATCAGCAAGAGCAGAAGAACTCGATCCATTTTTTTCAATCGCAGTTTTAATACCTTCGATACAAAGGATATATTTAAAGTTTTTTTCTTCAATCATATCTGAAATCCAACAATTCAAAGAATTTCTCAAATCAATCAAAGGTTCTTCTGCTATATCACTTAAAATTATACATGAATTGTCTTCTAAAGCTTTAATTAAAGTGTTTGGAGCAGGATTATATTTATTGTGAAATGCTGATATTATAAGTATGTCAAAATTCCAATTTAATTTAGTTAAATCATCATTGTGTATTTCAATCGTTTTAATACCATTAGAAGTAGGAACTGAAATTACATTTAAAAGGCTCATTCTATATTAGTTTAGTCTATATGTGCTAAAATATTCATTATTTATTTCAATTTTAATTCCTCTATGATTTGGAAATAACAGCAAAACATTTTCTAATATCATCGGGTCTCTTAAAATTATTTTATTTATGTAGAAAACTTCAATTTTTTCTGGAATTAATATTTCAGAACACATTATTCTATGACTTTCAGTTCCATTAATCCATTTTCCTTCTTGTAATAATTGCCAATTAATATTCTCCATTTCTGTTTGGTTGTGATAAAAATTTGTTTGGCTTTGAGCTGCATTTCCATCTGAAAATAGTGTGTTTTTTTCTTGAACTAAAATATGTGGAATAATCTCTAATAATATTATATTCGATTGATAATCTCTTACTTTCTTAGAATCCATCATTGGGTTTTGAGGGTTTATATAAAGCGGTACATAATCTTGTATATTTCTACCAAAAATATTTTCAATTCTGTTTCTTTCTTTTTGAATTTCTTTATTTGAAATATCGATTGAAATTAGTCGACTAGAATAAACTCTAATATGAGAAAGTAATCCGTTGGATAGTATATTTTTTAAATTGTCAATATGTGTCATATGATAAAAACCATTAAATGGTAAATTATCAATAATGTTTGATGTTAGTTTTTCTCTTCTGTTAATTAATTCTTTATTATTTGTAGACAAAAGAAAATCTCTTATTTTGATATTAATTTCATTAATTAGATTTTCATATTTTAATAATTCCTCGTCTTTAAGTGAATATGAAGCTTTGTCAATTACAGTAAAAATATTTTTAAATAATCTTATTAGACTAGAAAGTCTTTTGTCATATATTTCATCAATTTTTATTAAATCATCAGATGTTATTTTTATACTTATAAAAAATGAAGAATTTCCTGGTTTAGGCTTCAAATCTTGTACCATAGAATAATGTGGGTTAAGTACTCTTTCTATTTTAATACTAATGAAATCTTCAAAAATGCTATTAGTAAAAATGTTTAAATATATCTGTTCAAGCTTTAAAAAGTCAGAGAATTCATTTTTCTTTTTTACAATTAAAATAAAATTATTGATTTTCACCAATTCTTTATTTAGAAATTCACATAATTTTAAGTATAAGTTTGAATTAAATATTTCTAAAATTCGCATTATTCTAAATATTCTATTCTTAAATTTCTATCTGTTCTTGTAAGACTAAATTTTTCAATATTATTGAAATCATCTAGAAGAAATTCAAACATAAAGTCTGGATCCGTTCCAATGTAAACATATTTGTTATCAATAATTCTATATATATTAGCCTCTTTATTAGATAATGATTCTGATATGCTAAACTGTGCATTTTTCAAATCTTCTGATAAATTTATTGTGATTTTTCTAGGAGCTTGACTAGTAGTTATTAGTACATTGTTTTCAAATCGTTTATGTATAGATGAATCAAATCGAAAAATTTTACGTGTTTCATTATCTATACTAATACCTAAATTAGTTTCGAAATAATCTCTCAAAAAATTCCAAAGACCATCCCATTCCGCAGTCATTTGAAATGAAAAGTACATACCCTCATATCTAGGATCTTCAACTTCTTTTGAATACTCTGGTATAGCTTCTAGTGCTGCTAAAGTATATTCAAGAAACAATTTTCTTGTGTTATATGGTAAACCTTTTTTTTTAGCAGTAGCAATTTCAAGGTATGCTAAATTTAAAACTAAAGGTTGGAATTCTTCAGTAGTAAGTTTAGTTTTGTTTAATCTCGAACAATAAACTTGGTAAAGGTTTTTAATTTTGTTAGCTTTATTCATGTTTTTAATGTTATATTAAATAATAATACAAAAATTAAAAATATAACATTTTTTATATTATATTCGATTATTGATTTAATTTTTTTTACAAATGACCAATATAAATGAATTAATTTCCGGAGTTTATTCAGGAAAAGAGATAAATGGAAATTACGGTTGGTTAATAAAGGATTTTACAGGAGGTAAATGCTTTATTATAAGAGGATATTATAATGGTTTAATTAGACATAATCAATTAGACGAATTTTTAAAAGAGATTGACAAGAATTTAGACCCTGAGATTGATTTAGAGGATTTTTATCAACTTTATCAACAAATTCAGAAAATGGGTCATAAATTCCCTTTTTTACTTGAGATTATCGATTCTATTCAAAAAATTGTAGATGCTTATTCCTATGTTAAATATGATTCAATAGGAAGAATAGAATTCCCACCAAAAATTAGTAAAGTAATAATGAGTCAAATTAGAAAAGAAAATAATTTTTAATGTACTTAGTACAATTGTGTGAATTGTATTTTTCTGATTTTCAGTGAAATTCACGCAATTTTTCAGTTTAAATTTCAATATTTCAAATTCTATTTTCTTAAATTGACAGTAATAATTAAGAACTTTCATTTATTTAATAATAAATTATTTTAATTAAAGTTAATTTTTTTGAATTACAGTTTCAATCAAATTTTTATAAGTTGATTTTACTTGTTGATTACTAGAAGAAATTATCACTATTGATGATTTTTTAAATCTAACGTTATTGAAAACAATTGTTTTTTAATATATAAAAATTTCATTTTACTTTTAAATCACTATTTCAGTGTACTTCGATTGCATAGTTAGAAATTACTTTTGTTAGAGTTAAAATTGAAAACTATGAAAGCAAGATTTTTTTACGCACCAGCAGTCTACTCAACATGGTCAAAACTATTTGTATTAACAGATGATGGAAAATTCTACTGTGAATATTTGGATTATATGAGGAAAACAAAAGTTGAAAGACAATTTGATTTTGAAACATTCAAAGCATCAGATTATGTTTGGGGAGGGTATCAAACGATGACCGAAATTACTCAAGAAGAAGCTGTAAAGAAACGATTGAATTCTCAAGCTAATTGGATAACTAGATATTTAAATCAATTCACTTGATTTCTCCTGTGCAAGTCCACTGCATACAAACAAATTAATATTGTACTATCAAACTAAAAACAAACTAAAAACAAACTAAAATTCATAACTATGAACAACTTAAAAAACGAATATCTAGAAAAATTAAATTCAATCGAGAAATTGAAATTGGTTATTGTAGGTCAAGATCCATATCCGTTTGGAGCGAATGGTATAGCATTTTGTAAAAACACTTTTTCTGAATTGGAGAATGACAAGTGCTGTGGAAAAGATGTTCTTTTCTCTTTAGGTGTAGATGTAGAGGATTCTAAGAAGCATTTTTCAACACCGATAGAATTGTTTATGCATCTTTTAGATAGAGGGATTGCTTTTGTAAATGTAAATCATGAATTGTTTACAGAAAATTTAAATGTAGAGAAATACAAACCATATAATAATCAGTTTTTGTCTAAAGCAGATAAAGTTGTTGTACTCGGTCTTTCTGCTGCTAAAACAGCTTTCGATCAGTATTATAGCGAATATTCTAATGTTTCATATTTAATTCATCCTAGTGGTAGAAATCGTAGTACAATGCCAGTACAATGGAATAAAGTTTGGGCTACAACTTATTTGAAAAACAATTTTTTAAACTAAATAAAAAAGACTATGCATTTATTTTTTGATACAGAAACAACGGGTTTAGAAAACCCTCAATTGGTTCAACTTGCCTATATTTTATCAGATGGTGGTGGTAGGATTATAGAACAAAATGAGTTTATTGTGAAACCAGAAGGCTTCGATATCCCTGCAGATGCTGTGAAATTTCATGGGATAACAACCGAAATTGCAAACGAAAAAGGAATTGAACTTTTAGAAGTACTTGCAAACTTTAAACGAGTATTAATTCAAGCAGAATATGTAGTTGCCCACAACATTGATTTTGATACGAAGGTGATGGATATCGCATTTGAAAAAATTGGATTGCAACAAATGTTTCTCAAAAAGAAATTAATTTGTACTGCAAACGATATTAAAACATCGAAGTTTACTCCAAGCTTTATGACAAAAGTATCAAACCGCCAAACCTTGAGTAGTTTATATTATAATTTATTTAAAGAAAAATTAAATAATGCACATACGGCAAAAGCTGATACTCTAGCATTATATAAATGTTTCTGGTTATTAAAAGCTAAAAACTTACTAGTATGCAACTAAAATCTGTTTTCGTTACGACTTACCAAGAAAGAACTTGGGGAAGAGTATATCTTTGTTTTGAGAAAGACGAACGTTTGTTTTATGCCTTTAAGAATTTTATCAATTTTGAAGAGCATAATTTTTTAGGCGGTGGAGAGTTACTTGACGAACCTGCATTTCATTGGTTTTCAAATGAAAAACGTTTTGAATTTTCATTGGAAGAAGTGTTGTCGGGTGCAGCAGATCATTTGTTTTTAACTCCAGACAAATACAAGCAACAATTTGGAACTCCTTCCTTGCTTTTAAAACGGTTGTTGGTGGATATTTATTCGAATAATTTGACTCCTGTTGCAAAACGCAGAGGTTGGTTTGAGCATTTTCATATTCCTTCAATTACGTTAAGTGAGTTACATATCACAAAAGAGTTTAAGCAGTTGGTTTTGGTCGATTATCATACTCAATTGGTATTAGAACCTTTAATGAAAACCTTGTATGTTTTATTTTTAAAACATCCGGAAGGCATAAGAAGAAATGATATTCAAGATCATTATCAAGAACTTCAACAGATATATACTCAAATTACAAATAAATCAGATTTAGAAAAGGTGAAAAAAAGCATCGACTCGTTGGTGGATATCAGTGGAAAATCTTTCGATGAGAAAATTTCAAAAATTAAAAAATATTTAATAGAACTTTTAGGTGAAAAATTAGCAGTTAATTATTTGATTTCTAAAACAAGTTCAGAAGTATACAAGATAAATTTAGATTTTCAAAAAATCAAATTTGACTAAAAAAAACAAGGTTGCGGAAATCATTTTTGCCTGATTTCGTTCTCTAATTTTGACCCGTTATTATTTAAAATATTTGAACATGGGTATAGAATTTATAGAAGAAGGACACTACA